>JAGRHX010001368.1 GCA_020444775.1 Gammaproteobacteria bacterium | reverse complement strand
GTGGGCGGTCCCGGCCAGGGCCAGCAGGCCGGTCAGGGCCAGCAAGAAGGAGCCGTGATGCATCGACTTCTGCAAAGATTGCGCAGCCGTAGCGTGGCGGTCGGCCACGATCTGGCGATGGTACCGCTCGCCTGGATGGCGGCCTTCTGGCTGCGTTTCAACCTCGAGAGCATCCCGCAGCCGTATCTGGATCAGGCGTTGTCGAGCCTGCCATTGGTGGCCGTGGTGCAGGGGGCGGTGTTCTGGTACTTCGGTCTGTATCGGGGGGTCTGGCGATTCGCCTCGGTGCCGGATCTGCTCCGCATCTGCAAGGCCAGCGTGGTTGGTGCCTGCGCGATCGGGCTGTTGTTGTTCCTGCTCACCCGGCTGGAGGACGTGCCGCGTTCGGTGCTGCCGGTGTACGCGTTGTTGCTGGTGATGATGCTGGGGGGCCCGCGTCTGACCTATCGGTGGCTGAAGGACCGCAGTCTCTACGTCGGCGGTCGCTCACGGGCGCTGGTGATCGGCGCCGGACCGCTCGGTGAGGGGCTGGTGCGAGAGCTGTTGCGCGACCCGGGCCATGGTCTGGAGCCGATCGGCTTCGTCGATGACGACTACGCCAAGAAGGGGCGGGAAATCCAGGGCATCCGGGTGCTCGGCGGTTTCGACAAGATTCCGCGCTTGAACGAACGGCTGAGCATCGATCTGGCGATCATCGCGGAGCCCGGTCTGCCACCGCGGACCTTGCGTCGGCTGGTCGGGATCTGCGAGCGGGCCGGTATCCCCATGCAGATCCTGCCACGTGGCGAGGACAGTCGGTCAGCCCCGCGGGCCGGCCGCGGCGCTGCGGCGCTGCGTGACATCGTCATCGAGGATCTGCTCGGCCGTGAGCCCGTGAGTCTGGCCTGGGAGCGTATGGAAGGCGCAATCCGTGACCGTACCGTGCTCATCACGGGCGGTGGAGGTTCCATCGGCAGTGAGCTGTGCCGGCAGATCCTCCGGCTGGCACCGCGCCGGCTGGTGATCGTGGAGCGCAGCGAGTTCAACCTGTTTCGCATCGAGCAGGAGCTGCGTGAGGCGCTGGACGCCAGCGAGCTGGCCGCCGATCGACGACCCGAGATCCGGCCGGTGCTGTGCGATGTCTGCGACAGTGTGGCGGTGCAACGAACCATGCGTCTGTGCCGGCCGGAGCTGGTGTTGCACGCGGCGGCCTTCAAGCACGTGCCGATGCTCGAGGCACAGGCGCGCGAGGCGGTCCGCAACAACGTGCTCGGCACGCGTACGGTGGCGGAGGCGGCGGCGCGTGTCGGCGTGCGGACCTTCGTGCTCATCTCCACCGACAAGGCGGTGAATCCGACCAGCCTGATGGGGGCGAGCAAGCGGATTGCCGAGATCCTCTGCCAGAACATGGATTCGCGGGTGCCCGACACCCGCTTCATCACGGTCCGATTCGGCAACGTGCTGGACTCGGCCGGCAGCGTGGTGCCGATCTTCCGCGCTCAGATCGCGCGTGGTGGTCCGGTCACCGTCACCCATCCCGAGGTGAAGCGCTACTTCATGACCATTCCGGAGGCCTGCGAGCTGATCCTGCAGGCCGGCGCGGTCGGCGAGGGTGGCGAGATCTTCGTGCTCGACATGGGCGAGCCGGTCGCCATCGATGAGCTCGCCCGGCAGATGATCCGGCTGTCGGGTCGGCGTCCGGAGCAGGACGTGCCCATCAAGTACATCGGGCTGAGGCCCGGCGAGAAACTGTTCGAGGAGCTGTTCCATCCCAGCGAGGCTCTGCGCCCGTCCGGCCATGCCAAGCTGTTGCTGGCACGCTACAGGCCGGTGGACTGGGGTCGTTACAGCGAGCTGCTGACGCGACTCGAGGCGCGCTGCGAGTCCTTCGACGAGGAGGGCGTGCGTGCGCTGGTGGCGGAGATGGTTCCCGAGCTCGCGACGCGCCCCGCGCCGGTGCATCCCCAACCCACCGCGACGATAGTTCCCATGGAGAGATCCCAGTCATGAAACCACCCATTCGCAAGGCGGTATTCCCGGTCGCGGGCCTGGGCACACGCTTCCTGCCAGCAACCAAGGCCAGTCCCAAGGAGATGCTACCGATCGTCGACAAGCCGATCATCCAGTATGGCGTGGAGGAAGCGCTCGAGGCTGGGGTCACCGATCTGGTGTTCGTCACCGGTCGGACCAAGCGTGCTATAGAGGACCATTTCGACACCTCGGTGGAGCTCGAGAAGGAGCTCGAGGAGCGCGGCAAGCAGGATCTGCTCGACCAGGTTCGGGGCCTGTTGCCACGCGGCGCGAGCTGCGTGTACATCCGCCAGGCGCAACCGCTGGGGCTGGGCCACGCGGTGCTGTGCGCGCGACCGGCGGTGGGCAATGAGCCGTTCGCCGTGATCCTGCCCGACGACCTCATCGACAACGACGGACCGGGGTGCGTGACGCAGATGGCTCGGGTCTATCAACGTACTGAGTGCAGCACGGTAGCGGTGCAGAACGTGGACCCGGACGAGACCGACAAGTATGGCATCGTCAGCTCGCCGAATCCGGACCAGCAGGTCAGCGATCTGACCGGTATCGTCGAGAAGCCGGCACCGGCGGATGCGCCGTCGACCCTTGCGGTGGTCGGTCGTTACGTGCTGACACCGCGGATCTTCGGTGAGCTGGAGCGAACCGGACGCGGTGCCGGTGGCGAGATCCAGCTCACCG
>JAGRHX010001367.1 GCA_020444775.1 Gammaproteobacteria bacterium | reverse complement strand
CGCCAGCCGGTCATGGCCCAGGCCTTGGAGAATCCGCTCACGACGATGACTGGATCGTCCGCGCTCGCGACCTGCAGGAAGGACGGTGCTGCCTCGCCGCTGTAGACGGTACGGTGATAGACCTCGTCGGCGAGGATCAGGATGTCACGTGGTCGGCACAGCTCCAGCAGCGCTAGTTGCTCGTCGCGCCGCATCACCCAGCCGGTCGGATTGCACGGGGTATTGACGAAGATCATCCGCGTGTTCGGCCGGATGGCGGCAGCGATGTCCTCGACCGGCAGATGCCAGCGGCCCTGCTCGAAGCGCTGCCGGACGGTGGAGACCTCGGCGCCGGTGACGCGCATGGTGTTCTCGATGTTCGGCCAGTGCGGACTGATGATGAGGCCGTGGTCGCCGCGTCCCAGGGCCATCTGCGCGCCGAGCGTGATGGCCAGCATGGACGAGCCCGGCACCGTGATCCGGTCCGGGTGGATATCCACCGAGTAGAGTCCGTCCAGATAGCGTTTCAGCGCGTCACGCAGGTTCTGCCGGCCGCGGGTGTGCACGTAGAAGGTATCGCCGGCATCGAGCGCCGCGCGAGCGGCGGCGACGATGACCTCGCTGGTGCTGCGGTCGCCCTCGCCGAACCACAGCGGAATGATGTCAGGCTCGTCGAGTCGCGGCAGCGCGACCTTGGTGATGCCGTTTTGCTTGATTGCTTCGACTTCGGGCTTGGCAAAGGCCATGGCAGCAACGGGCTCCGATTCGTGTATCGCGTCTATGGCGTCGCGGCCGTAGGCGCGACGGGCGAAGCTTCTGGCGGCTCAGTCCCTGGTCAGATGGGTGAGCAGGGTCTGTCCGATGAGGGCGGAAAGCGAGGCGCAGTAACCGCCGCGGCGCATGTGTCCGGTGTGTGGACTGGCGATGCCGGTCAGATCCTCGGCGATCTGCTCGGCCGGGAAGCCGTTGCGCAGCATGCGGCTGCCGAGCAGCGAAACCGCCGCGAGGTACTCGCTGAGCTCGACGTTGGTGCAGTTCAAGAAGAACTCGAACGGGCGCCCGTCGCGGTCGGAGATTGTCAGGTAGACCTCCAGGGTCTCGGTATCGTAGGGCACCGTGAGCCTGTAGGTCTTGGAGATGAGCACGTCCGGGCGCTCGTCCACCACCGGCGGACGACCATCGTCAATCGAATCTATCACACCGCGAAACAGCGGTATCTGAGGGCTCTTGCTCACACTCGGGTCACGTCGTTGCGTTGCGGGGGCGGCCTTCGAATCGGAGCCGGTAACGGGTACTGGTCTGGCACTTGACCGCGAACTGGCGTGATACCGATTCCAAGCCGCGTGATGTCGGCGTCGTGGTGTCGATTTTCGGGGTCGCTCGTGCCTGCTCGTCAGCGCTTGGACTGCAGGGCGACCAGATCCTCGTGTAGCGCCATGAGTCTGTCCAGCAGATGCAGCCGCTGACGTTGGTTGAGACTGGCGGCGAGCTCGCTGAGCAGTGTCACCAGCCCGTCCATGGCGGTGTCACGCTGCGCGCGTAGTGATTCGGGCGCGCCATCCAGATCATTCCACCAGCGCGACAGGTAATGATTCAAGCGCGACTGCCGCTGCGCAAGCGCCCGGTTGTCGTCGAATTCAGTGGCCCGTTCAGTGACACGTTCAGTGAC
>JAGRHX010000099.1 GCA_020444775.1 Gammaproteobacteria bacterium | reverse complement strand
GCGATGTCTGCTGGCGATGTCTGGGTAGTGTGCCCGGCCTGGACCTCGGTAGGGACTCGGGATACGGGCTCGTGGTGGGGCGGTCGAACGCTATCGCCCACACGGCCCCTATCGTCGAACGGCTCGAGCATCGCCTACATGGATACTGACAGCGTACGGATACTTATAGCGTGGTCGACTGTATGTATCAACAGTTCTCGCATGAGTCCCCAATCGTCGTGAGGCGCGCTACACTGCGCGCGGTCCGGGTCCGCGCGCGGCGCGACCCGGCGGCCTGCCGTGCAGGTATCCTCCTTTTTCGAGTATTCGAGCTCGAGTATTCGAGCCCTGGATCTTTCTGAATCCCCTTCAATCTCCCTGAATCGAGAGTGTGCGATGGAACTGGTCAAACGTGTCGACAAGTACAGCATCTACAAGAAGCGCTCCAACCGTTATGCGGTCAAGGACGCCAATCACCGCTATGTGCATGGCGAGGAGAAGACCCGCATCCTGGCCGAGGCGGCACTCATCAAGCTGAGTCAGCCGAATCCGGACAAGGCCAGCGACACGGCGGCGCCGGCCGAGGAGGGCGAGGCCGGATCCGAGTCGGCCGCGGAATAGGCGTGCCGGGCATGCCGCTGCTCCGGCACCGCGTCCGGATCACCGCGCCCCGCGGTGCATGAGGCGCGCGGTGCGGCTGCCCGAGGATGCCGATCACAGCGCCGAGCGCCTGCTACGGGCGCGTCGGGGGGCGCTGCGCATCCAGCCGCTGGCCGGTGAGCGGCTGCGTGCCGAGGTGGCCCGCATGCGTCTTGCGCCACACCAGCACGCGTATGTCTCCGAACTGGACAAGGTGCTCATGCGTCGCTGGTGGAAGGCGGACACCACGGAATACGTCGCTTGTCTGGATGCGCGGGTGGTCGGCTACTTCCAGCTCAACTTCTGCCCACGTGAGACCGCGCACTACATCAGCAGTCCGACCGCCATCGGATTCGAGGCCTTCGCCATCGATCTGGACTGGCAGGGCATGGGTGTGGGGCGTCGGGTGCTGCGTGCGCTGCCAGACCTCGTCCGCGCCCGGCACCCGGACTACGACCGGCTGAATCTGACCGTCAACGAAGACAATCTGCCGGGTATTCGCGCCTATCTGGCCACCGGTTTCGTCGATACCGGCCTGCGCTATCTGGGCGGTCGTAGCGGGCCGCAACATATCTTCACGCTGGCGCTCGCGCCGGCGGGCGACGCGCCGCGCTGAGGCCGCGCGCGGCAGGTCGAAGCGACGGCCGAGCCGGTTCAGCGCAGACACCCGGGGCAGACGCTCAGCGTAGATAGGTGTACCCACCCAGACAGGACTCGTAGAAGTCCACCAATCGCACGCCCTCGCGCGCGCCAATCTCCCCGGCGCGCACCGCCGCGTCGATCCGACGCTTGACGTTCTCCGCCATCGAGAAGGTGTTGTATTGCATGATGGTCAGTACCTGACCGGCGCTGGTGCCGGGCACCACCTCCTCGATGAAGAAACCACCCGGTTCCTCGGGATCGTGAAACACGTGGGCTTCGTTGAGTCTGCCGAACAGATTGTGCATGTCACCCATCACGTCCTGATAGGCGCCGGTCAGAAACAAGCCCACGTAGTAGTGCTCGCCATTGTCCAACCGGTGCAGGGGCAGCGTGTCCTGGGTGCCGTGTGGGCCGATGAAGTTCGAGATCTTGCCGTCGCTGTCGCAGGTGATGTCGGCCAGGGTGCAATGGCGGGTCGGTTCCTCGTTCAGCCGGGTGAGCGGCACCACTGGCAGCACCTGACCGATCGCCCAGCTGTCGGCGGCCGACTGGAACAGTGAGAAGTTGCACAGATACTGCGAGGCCAGCTGGGCATCGACGTTGCGCAGCTCCTCGGAAACGAACTCCTCGCTGGCGATCCCCCGTGATATGGCGCGCAGCAATCGCCAGTACAAGGTTTCGACTCGCGCCAGATCCTCCAGGCCGATGACCCCCAGCTTGAACCCATCCAGGGCATCATCCAGCAGATAGGAGGCGTCGTTATAGGCCTGCTGGTGGTTCTTCAGACTGTCGAGCTGCTCGAGCAGCCGGCGCATGCTGGTCACCAGCCGATGCTCGCGTTCGGTGGCATCGGTGGCTATGGGATTCGCGTCGCTGGCAATCTCGCCGAGCACGCGGATGATCACGCAGGAATGATGCGCGGCAACCGCGCGACCGCTCTCACTGACCAGGGTCGGATGTGGGGTCTGCTCCAGCTCGCAGGTCTGCTTCACGCTCTGCACGACGACGTTCGCGTAATCGTGCACCGAATAGTTCATCGACGACTCGCCGCGCGAGCGGCTGCCGTCGTAGTCGACACCCAGCCCGCCGCCAACGTCCAGATACTGCAACGGCACTCCGCGCTTGTGCAGGCGCGCGTAGATGCGTGCCGCCTCCTGCACCGCCACCTGCACATAGCGGATGTCGGAGAGCTGGCTGCCGATGTGGAAGTGCAGCAGCACTATGCTGTCCAAGAAACCGCGACTCTGGATCAGCGCGATCGCGTTCAACAGCTCTGAGGTAGTGAGTCCGAACTTGGCGTGCTCACCGCTCGAACCGCTCCAGCGCCCCTCGGTCTTGACCCGCATCTTGATGCGCAGACCGATCAGGGGACGCACGTTCATCTGCTGGGCGAGCCGTAGCAGGGGATCGATCTCGGAGTACTTCTCCACCACCACGATCACCTTGCGCTTGAGACGATTGCCGAGCAAGGCCAGACGCAGATAGTCCTCGTCCTTGTAGCCGTTGCAGATCGTCAGCGCCTCGGGAGTCGTGTCGTAGGCCAGCACGGCGAGCAGCTCGGCCTTCGACCCGGCTTCCAGGCCATAGTGGAACTCACGCCCGGCAGTGACGATCTCGTCCACCACCTCGCGCATCTGGTTGACCTTGATCGGAAACACGCCACGATAGACACCCTCGTACCCGGCGTCGTCGATGGCCTGGACGAAGGCTTGATTGAGCTCGCGCACCCGCTGCTTGAGCACGTCGTGAAAGCGCAGCACGATGGGGAAGGCCACACCCTGCTCGTTCAGCTCGTCGACCACGTCCTGCAAAGAGATGCCATCCGAGTCCGCCTGCGCGTCGACCTCGGAGTCGGTCACCGGGTCGGCATTTGCCGGCAGACACATCTGCAACCGGCCATTGGCGGCGACGCGGAAAAAGCCCTCACCCCAGCGGCCGATACGGTAGAGTTCTTCGGCGGCGGCGATGCTCCAGTCGTTCATGCAATCTCCACTTCAGGTATAGGTGCGCAACGCGTAGGGTAGTCATCGAATGAGCAACGGCAAGACAGGCGATCAGGCATTCACCAAGCAGTCCTTGCTCGGGCGTTGGTCGGAAATGACCTACGGCGGCGCGCTGAGCTTCCTGCGTCGCCGCTACACGCGCAGCCTGGAAGGCGTGGACGTGGCGGTCAGCGGCATTCCGTTCGACAGCGCCGTCACCTTCCGTAGCGGCGCGCGTCTGGGGCCGCGCGCAATCCGTGCCGCCTCGGTGCAGCTCGCGGAGCTGAAGGCGTTTCCATTTGGTTTCGACCCCTTTGATACCCTGGCGGTCATCGACTACGGCGACTGCATGCTCGACCCGCATCATCCCGAGGGCATCGTCAGCGCCATCGAGCAGCACATCACCACACTGCTCGATGCGAACGTGTTTCCGCTCAGTCTCGGCGGTGACCATTTCGTCACCTATCCGATACTGCGTGCCATCGCCGCGCGTCATGGTCCGGTGGCGCTGCTGCATTTTGATGCCCACAGCGATACCTGGGAGGATGACGGTAGCCGACTGGATCATGGCAGCATGTTCCTGCGTGCCAGTCGCGAGGGGCTGATCGACGTGCAACGCTCGGTACAGGTCGGCATCCGCACCTACAACGACAGCGACCATGGCTTCGAGATCCTGACCGCGCCCTGGGTGCAGCGGCATGGCGTGGATGCCACCCTGGAGGCGATCGCCCGGCGTGCCGGCGAGGCGCGAGTCTACCTCAGCTTCGACATCGATTGCCTGGATCCTGCGTTTGCACCGGGTACCGGCACGCCGGTGCCCGGCGGGCTCAGCTCGGCCGAGGCGCTCGGAATCCTGCGCGGTCTGGATGGATTGAACCTGGTCGGCGCCGACGTGGTCGAGGTCGCGCCGGCCTATGACGTGGCCGAGATCACCGCGCTGGCGGCGGCCAGCATCGCCCATGACGTGCTGTGTCTGCTCGCTCTGCGGCGTGGCGCGACGCCAAGACCGGTAGGGCGGCTGCGCTGACCAGCCCCGCCACCACGCTGCCGCTCAAAAGCCGCGCAGGCGCGCATAGCGATCCCGATGGAAGATGGCGTCGCCCAGGGCCTGCTGCGCGACCCGGGCGCGCTTCAGGAAGAATCCGATCTCCTCGTCGTCGGTCATGCCGATACCGCCGTGCATCTGGATCGCCTCGCTGGAGACCAGATCCATGCATTTGCACGCTTGGGCCTTGGCCAGCGAGCTGAGCAGTGCCGCGTCGTCGCGTTCGTCCTCCAGCGCACCGAGCGCCTCGTAGACCGTCGAGCGGGTCAGCTCGAGCTCCGCGAACATCAGCGCGGCACGGTGCTTGAGCGCCTGGAAGGCGCCGATCGGCACACCGAACTGCTCACGCATCCTCAAATAGGCCAGCGTGCGGTCGAAGGCCTCCTGGGCGGCGCCCAGCATCTCGGCGGCCAGACCCACGCGGCCCCGGTCCAGCGCCCGCTCCAGGGCGGGACCCGCGCCGCCGGCCGGTCCGAGCAATGCATCGGCCCCGACCCGAACCGAATCCAGGCGCAGATTCGCCGCGTTGCGGCTGTCGACCATCACCGTTCGGGTGATGCTCAGCCCGGCGCTTGCGGGCTCGACGAGAAACACGCTCAGACCGGTCGGATCCTCGTCAGCGCCGGCGCTGCGCGCCACCACCAGCAACCAATCCGCGACATGCCCATCCATGACGAAGCACTTGCTGCCCGAGAGCGCGAAGCCATCGCCGTCCCGTTCGGCGCGGGTCCTGATCAGCTGTGGTCGATGTCTGGGCAGCTCGTCTATGGCGAGCGCGAGCAGACAGCGACCTTCGACCACCGCTGGTAGCAGCCGCTCACGTTGCGCCGGGTTGCCCAGTGATTCCACCAGGGTCGCGCCCAGCACCAAGGTCGACAGCATCGGCGTTGCGGCCAGCGTGCGCCCGGCCTGCTCGAGCGCAATGCCCAGGCCCTGGAAGCCAAATGCCGATCCGCCGACCGACTCTGGCAGGATCATGCCGGTCCAGCCGAGCTGCGCCATCTGTTGCCACAGCTCGGGCGAATAGCCGAGCGGGTCCTTTTCATCACGAAGCTTGCGCAGCGCCGAGACCGGCGCCATCTCGTCGAACAGCTCGCGGGCCGACTCGCTCAGCATGCGTTGCTCTTCGCTCAGTACCAGCCCCATCTACAGGCTCCTCGGGATTGTCCTTTGAGTTGAATCGCTCGTGTCACGCCGAGCCACCCGGCGCTTGTTTCAAGCGTGTCAGTCCGGCAGACCCAGGACGCGCTTGGCAATGATGTTGAGCTGGATCTCGGACGTGCCACCCTCGATG
>JAGRHX010001366.1 GCA_020444775.1 Gammaproteobacteria bacterium | reverse complement strand
CGTCGAGCATGCCGATCCCTCGCTGACACCTGACGAAGCGTGCCAATTGTGCGCGGAGCTCGCGGCGCATGTCGCCGAGTGGGGCGCGCAGCTGCACGCGCCTCACCCGCAACGCTGGTACCTGCGTCTGCCGGAGTCGCCCGGTATTCGAACGAGCACGCCGCATGCGGCGTTGACCGAAGGACTGAGCCGGCACATGCCGGTGGGCGAACAGGCCGGTCGTTGGGCCTCGCGTCTGACCGAGTTACAGATGGTCTTGCACTCGAGTCCGGTCAACGCGGCGCGCGCCACGCGTGGACTACCGATCATCAACAGCCTGTGGCTGTGGGGCGAGGGGTGTCTGCCGACCACTGGCGGTGGCGCACCGCTAGCCGAGGGCGGTGACTGGCACGTCGTGTTTGCCGATGATGTGTTGAGTCGCGCCCTTGCCGACTGGCGTGGCGTCGACTGGCAAGCCCTGCCGAGCGATGCCGGTGGGCTGTTGGCACGGGTCGCCGAGGCGCCGTTGCAGGCGCGGGTGCTGTTGGTGCTCGATTCGCTGGCGGTACCCGCCCGACGGCTCGATCTGGAGGCCTGGAGAGCGGCCTTACAGGCGCTGGACGAACGCTGGCTGGCGCCACTGTGCGCCGCGCTGGAGGCCGGTGCGCTGCAGACGCTGTGCCTGTTCGATGACGAGGGCACGCGTCTGCAGCGACGTCGGCCGGGCTGGCCACGGCGGCTGCTCGGCGGCTTGCGGGGGCGCTACGATCTTGCCGCCGGCATGGCGGCACTGGGACGCCGGGTGCGGACCGATGCTTGAGCGCGAGATGCTTCAGGGGACGCGTCGTATCGTCCGTCGGGCGGGCCCCGTCAGCACGCCGGCCGGCAGCGACGATCTGTTCGGCGCCGAGATCGACCCGGTGCTGGCGCGGGTCTACCGGGCGCGCGGTCTGCGCGATCGCTCCGAGCTGGCGCTCGGTCTCGCTCAGCTGCACGACTTTCGCGCGATGGCCGGGATCGACGGCGCTGTGCAGCTGTTGCTGCGGGCCCTGGAGGACGACTGGCCGGTGCTGATCGTCGGTGACTTCGACGCCGATGGGGCGACCGCCAGCGCGGTTGCCGTCCGTGGCCTGGCAGCGCTGGGCTTTGCCCGGGTCGACTATCTGGTGCCGAACCGTTTCGAGTACGGCTACGGGCTGAGTCCGGAGATCGTCGCGGTCGCGGCGCAGCGCGAGCCACGTCTGATCGTCACAGTGGACAACGGTGTGTCCAGTCTGGACGGGGTACGCTGCGCGCGAGAGGCGGGCATCGAGGTGTTGATCACCGACCATCACCTGCCCGGTGAGGTGCTGCCGCCGGCCAGCGCAATCGTCAATCCGAATCAGGCCGGTTGTGGCTTCCCGAGCAAGAGCCTGGCCGGTGTCGGGGTGATGTTCTATGTGCTGATGGCGTTACGCGCGCGGATGCGCGCGCTGGGCCACTTCGGCTCGGGGTCGCCGCCGAACCTGGCGAGCCTGCTCGATCTGGTGGCACTGGGCACGGTGGCCGACGTGGTACCGCTGGATCACAACAACCGGATCCTGGTCGAGCAGGGCTTGCGACGGATCCGTGCGGGCCTGGCTTGCCCGGGTGTCAATGCGCTGCTCAGCGTCGCCGGTCGTGACCCCCGTCGTACCGTGGCCGCGGATCTGGCCTTCGCCGCCGGACCACGGCTCAACGCGGCGGGCCGGATGGATGACATGTCGGTGGGCATCGCCTGTCTGCTCGAGGATGCCCCCGAGAACGCACGCCAGATGGCTGCGGACCTGGATGCCTTGAACCGGGACCGACGCGCCACCGAGCTGAGCATGACCGCACAAGCCAGCGCCCAGGTCGAGCGCTGGTTGCGCAGCGGCGAGGAGCTGCCCTACGGGGTCTGCATCTTCGAGCCGGGCTGGCATCAGGGCGTGGTCGGTATCGTCGCGTCGCGGATCAAGGATCGTCTGCATCGACCGGTGATCGCCTTTGCCGATGCCGAGGACGGTGGTCTCAAGGGCTCGGCCCGGTCGATCTCCGGACTGCATCTGCGTGACACGCTGGAGGCGGTGGATTGTCGTCATCCAGGTCTGATCACGCGTTTCGGCGGGCACGCGGCGGCCGCGGGTCTGAGTCTGCCACGGGCGCACTTCGAGCGTTTCGCCGAGGCTTTCGATGCCGAGGTCCGCAAGCGTCTGGACGAGGCCGCGCTGAGCGGGGTGATCCACAGCGACGGGGAGCTCGAGCCCGAGCGGCTGGGGCTCGAGCTCGCGCAGATACTGCGCACCGCCGGCCCCTGGGGGCAGAGCTTTCCCGAGCCGCTGTTCGATGGCGTGTTCGAGGTGCTGCAGGCGCGTCGCGTCGGCGAGCGTCACATCAAGCTGCGGCTGCGCGCCGATGGCGGCGCGCAGCCCTTGGACGCGATCCGCTTCAACGTCGGTGAGCTGGAGCTGCCGAGTCCAGGCACGCAGCTGCGTGTCGCCTACACGTTGGACGTCAACGAGTACCAGGGTACGACCTCTGCCCAGCTACGGGTCGAACACTGGGAGTGCTGAGCCTTCAGAGATCCGAGCGCGGGCAGAGAT
>JAGRHX010001365.1 GCA_020444775.1 Gammaproteobacteria bacterium | reverse complement strand
CAGATCGAGCGCACCCGCGTGCTGACCGCGCAACTGCTCGGCAAGCTGGTGTCGATTGACGACTACGATCACGCGCTGTCGACGCTCGCGCAGGTGTTCGCCGAAGCGCTCGATGCGCTGCCGTCGCGGCTCGACCTGCCGGTGGACGCCGAAGTGAGGTGCGAGGATGAGTGCAGAGCCGTCCGAGACGAGCTGGCCGAGACCATCGACCGACTTGGCGCCGAGCTGGCGGCGAGCCGCACGGATCTTGCGACCGGCACCGATAGTGCCGGCCTGGCAGTGGGCGGAGAGCAAGAGACGGGCGCCGAGTGGGGCGGCCTTGAAGGGTCGATGGCGGCAGGACGTGTGCCCGTGGTGGAAGGCGCCACTTGAGGCGGCGACCGACCCGCACGTTCGCTACATCACGGTCATTGCAAGCTCGCAGACGGCGAAGACCGAGAACCTCATCAACCTGGTACTGAGCCGCTGCGACATCGGGCCGCGCGTGCCGGCGCTGATTGTCGAGCCGTCCGAGGCGCTCGCCCGGTCAATCTCCGACCGCTTCAGCGAAGCCATTCACCAGATCCCCGACGTGCTCGAGCTGCTCGCCAAGGGCCAGCGCGACAAGACCACCGAGAAGTGGATCGGCGGTGTGCGGGTCGGCTTCGCGTGGTCCGGCAGCAAGATCCAGCTCTCATCGCACCCAGCCGGCCTGGTCGTGGTCGATGAGATGCACGCAATGGAACAGGACGTGGGCGGCGAGGGCGATCCGATGACGCTCGCCGAGGCGCGGACCAAGACCTACCGCCGCGCGCTCATCGTCGGCACCAGCACGCCCGGTGTGCAGGGCTATGACGTGGGCGAGCGACAATTCCAGATGGGCACCATGGAGATCCTGCAGTGGGCCTGCCCGCACTGTGGCGCCTGGTTCCAGCCGCGCCCCGAATTCGTGCGCTGGCCGAAGGATTGCAGCCCGGCCGAGGCCGCGGCGCTCGGCGGTCTGCTGTGCCCGGCCTGCGGCGACCCGATCACCGACGAGATGCAGCGCACGCTGGTGCAGGGTGCGCGCTACTGGCCGCACCGGCTCGACGACAACGGCATTGACTACGTGCCCTGCGAGTCGCCCGAGGTCGGCGGCAGCCGGCGCAGCTACTGGATCAGCGGCGCGAACGCCATCAACGTGCGCCTGTCGCAGCTCACTGAGCGGCTGCGCGCGGCCTACATCGACGGCCGGCCGGAGAAACTGCAGGCCGAGTTCAACACCTGGTGGGGCGTCTGGTGGCAGACGAGCGGCGAGCGGGTCGAGCTAGAGCAGGTGCTCGCCCGTGCCAGCGACCACGCGAAGGGCGAGGTGCCGGGCTGGGTGCGCACGCTGGTGCTCGGCGTCGATGTGCAGCGCGATCGCCTCGTCTGGTGCCTGGTCGGCTTTGGCCCTGGGTTTCGCAAAGCGGTCATCGACTACGGCGAGCTGTACGGCGATCCGGAATACGATGATGTCTGGATCGCGTTGACCGGCTTCAGGCGTCGGCGCTACGGCGAGCACGTGATCCGGGGCTGCGCCATCGATTCGGGTTTCGACCCGCGCCGCGACCGCTACCGTCGGCCCGAGCACCGGGTCTATCGCTACTGCCGGATCAATGGCGGCTGGGCCTGGGCGATGAAGGGCGTCGGCCAGGTGCCGGGCGGGGTCAAGTTGACCAAGACCAGCAAGACCGCCGTGCTGGTGCTGGTCGAGAGCGCGCACGTCAAGGGGTTGATCGACGGCGAGCTGCAGAGCGAAGAGCGCCGGCTCGTGTTCCCATCGGGCGTCGATCGCGAGTTTGCCGCGCAAATCTGCGCCGATGAGCTGCTCCGGCTGCCTTCGGGCAAGCTCGCCTATGACTCCAAGGGCCGACCCGATCACTACCGCGATGCGCTGATGCATGCGATTGCCCTTGCGATGTTCTTCAACTTGCCCCTGCACTACCAGCAGCCCGAGCAGCAGGCGCACGACATCCCCGCGCCACGGCCGGCGCGCATTGCGGTCAATCCGGGCATGCATCGGGGCTGGACGCGGTAAGCGCTGGAGCGGTCGCGATGGCT
>JAGRHX010001364.1 GCA_020444775.1 Gammaproteobacteria bacterium | reverse complement strand
AAGGCGAACGCCTGGCCCTCTTTGAACAGCTCGCTGCACTCACGAATCGAAGGATCGGCCTGGTGTGCATGCACGTGGGGGCATCCGAGGGCGTGCGGCGTTTCAACCTGCATGCCGATTGATCCCGTCCGGACATCCGGCGGCTGCCCAGACCTCCCTACGACTGAGCATCAAGCAGAGACTTGACGACGCCGTATGGCTCATCCAGCCGTCGACACGTCATTCCCCGTTGCTTGAGCGCGTGTCGAATCGCAGGTGACGACGCAGAACGCGAGTAGGGCTTCCCGTGATTCAACCACCGCACCGGACGCCGGTAGGCGGTGTCCGAGGCACGGAACTCCTCGTGGTATGCCGCGTCTCCGGTCACTTCCGCGGCGTAGTACTTCCCGGAGTCCTGTGCCGCGACCAGCACCAGATCACCCACGCTCATCTCATTCAGGAATCGGTGGATCTCATTCGCGTGCGTGCCCGCCGTCGAAAGGCTCCGCCCGTAGGTCCGCACAAGCAAGTCCCTCCGGGCTGCATGGGGTTCGAGTGTCATCAGTTCAGGCACCTTGGCCCAACCGATGATCAGCGTTCCACTCTTAAGGCCCTCCGGAAGCACGTACTTCTTGCCACCAATGGCCATGCGCATCACAAACACGCACGGCGTGTCCGATTCGGCTCTCATCATGCACCTCGCTTCCTCACAGGTTCGCTCTCTACTTCAGGTACGCACCGAAACGCTGATCCAGCAGGCGCTCCAGGTCATCAGGAGTCAGCCCGAGTATCTGCATCCCGTGCGCTGCGATCTCATGCGCCTCCTTCGCCTGCGCTGCCCGTGCCGCCATGTGCGGGTTCGGCGCCGGACGATCCTTCGTTCGCAGCCAGACGAGGCCCAGTGGCTCGTTGACCGGGTCGTCCAGCGGCCGTACCACCGTCTCGAAGTGCCCGGGGATGAGATTGCCCTCCCGGGGCCGGCTCTTCGCCCTCGGCGTCTTCACCTTCACGAAACGAACCGGCGGGCTTTTCATGACCATCCCCTCCGAGAAGCACGACCCCTGTGCAAAGCCGAAGAGCAGCAACTTCCGAGCGGGGAACTCCGCCATCCCGATCATGCCGAGCTTCGCGAGGGGTATCGTGAATGCGAACAGCTCGGACGCCATGGCCGGCTTGCTGACCTCGGCTCCGGGCACTCCGAAGGTGATTGTGTCCAGTGCTGCCTCGACGGTCAGTTCCGCCGTCGCCCGCCGCGCCCGGTCCACCTGCTTCGTCACCGCCTCCAGCGCATCACGCAGGTCTGATCCCATGATGGCAATCCGGTACGGATGATCGGCGAAACTCATGGCCTCTTGCCTCCACATCAGGGACGAGGACATAGCGTAGCATGGTCAGACAGCCGGTTGACCATCACGCCCCTCGAAGGTCTCAGCCGCAAACAGATGCGACCGCCTCAAGCCGAACTCGCCCGCTGCGGCTGGATCGGAATGCGCGTCGGGTAGGGTAGGGCAAGGGATCCGACCCTTCGACATGCCGACAGGGCAAGCCGCATCACAACGCCTGAGGTTCAAAGGCTGCCAACAGCGCCGAGTGGTCGCTCAGGCCGGACGTCCTGCCCTCGTGCCAGTATCGGCACATCGTCGGATTCAGTGATGCGGCGGCGAAGATGTGATCGAAGCGCCTTCCCTGCAGACCCGCTCGATTCCTCGGCACCCAGCTGAAGTCACTGATCGGCATTCCGTTCACCTGGCGAAACACG
>JAGRHX010001363.1 GCA_020444775.1 Gammaproteobacteria bacterium | reverse complement strand
GGCGTCAGCGACCCTTGCGGAATGGCCAGGGCATCCCCGCGCAGCCGGGCGTAGTCGGCATGCCGCGCATCGGTCGGCACGATCATGTTGTTGGCGTCATTCCCGCCATAGAGGAACAGCATGACGGTCGCGCGGTAGCCGGAGCCGCCGCCCACCGTCTGGGCGCGGGCAAAGGCGGGGGCCAGCGCGACGAGGCTGGAACCGGCAACGAGTTTGAGGACTTCGCGGCGATCGAGACCCATGATGTCCTCCTAGTGATCGATCTGGAATTGCGGCGAGGTGACGATCAGATAGATCGCCTGCCGGGCCTGGATTTCGGCCTGGATCAGCGGATCGTTATTCGTGCGGTGACGCAGGGATTCCAGGATCGCGGCGCGCTGTTCCGGCGTCAGGTCTTCTTCCAGAGCGATGGCGTCGAGCGTATCGAGCAGGCGCTCCGGCGTCTGGGCCAGCCGGCCCCAGGGCGTCCAGTCGATCTGCGTCCCCGTCGAGCCCGGGAAGTCGCTGAGCGGGTTCCAGTCCCATCGGCCATTATAGCCGTTATAGGTCCAGTCATAGAGAAGGTTGTGGCGCTCATAGACGGTGGAGAGGTTCATCAGCGCCTGAGACGGGCTCTGCAGACCTTCGCCGCCCGGCAGGGCGTAGTCCGGCGGGTAGAAATTGAACACGGACGGGGATTCGAACGGCACCTGTCCGAGCGCGCTGATCCGCCGGAGGAAGGCATAGCCGTCCGTGCGGGCGCCGACGAGGCGCATCACGCTGGTGGTCAGAAGCACGGGATCGCGCAGCTTGCCGCCCGTCTCGTAGTTGGTGGAGATCGTCCGCGCCGCGGGGTCGAGCAGAATGGCCCGGACCACGGCCCGCATGTCGCCGCGCACACCCGCGCCATTGTTCTCGAACACGGCTGAGATGCGGGCAACATAGTCCGGCGGCGGGTTCGACATGACGAGATGCTGGATCAGCTGCCGCGACACGAAGGGCGCGACATTCGGGTGCTGAAAGACGGCTGCGACGACGCTCTCAAGGTCTGCGTCCGCGCCCCGACCCGCGGGCAGGCCGACGCCCAGGACGATCTTCGGCCCGTTGTCGTGCTCGGCGGGATAGGGAGACATGTCCCGGTCATAGTATCGCGGCGAACGCGGCGAGGGCAGTTCGCCCGGCCGCGTGGGATAGACCCAGCCGGTCAGCGCGCGGGCGACCTCCAGCACGTCCTGTTCGCTATAGGCCGGCATGCCGCGGCCCTGATTGTCGAGCACCGGCGTGCCGTCGGCATTGAGCAGCGTCTCGCCCAGCCCGAAGAGTTGAAGCAGTTCGCGCGGGAAGTTCTCCGCCGGCGCTTCGGCCCGCGAATTCACCGTGTCGAGATAGTCGCCCATGACCGGCGAGCGCGCGACGCCTTCCAGAATGTCCCGGTAATTCCCGAAGGAATTGTCCAGCAGCATCTGGTTATAGGTCGCCAGCGCATAATTCATGTTCACCTCGTACTCGGAGACGACGAGGATTTGCGACAGGGCGAAGGCGACCCGCTGGCGCAGCTGGTCGGGCTGATGCACGGCATTCTCGAAGAAGCGCATCTGCAGCGGGAAGGCCGAGAAATGGTCGCG
>JAGRHX010001362.1 GCA_020444775.1 Gammaproteobacteria bacterium | reverse complement strand
CTTCGAGATCGCCCAGGGCCGACTCGGCCCGGGTCGGATCCATCATTGCATGCGTATCATCGGCGTCGCGGAACGCGCTCTGGAGATGATGTGCAAGCGCGCTGCCGAGCGCAGCACCTGGGGCAAGACGCTGGCCGAACGCGGCGTCACCCAGGAACGGGTGGCCAACGCGCGCATCAACATCGAGATGTGTCGTCTGCTCACCCTGAAGGCCGCGTACATGATGGATACGGTTGGCAACAAAGCGGCGCGTCAAGAGATCGCGATGATCAAGGTGGCGGCCCCGAACATGGCGCTCGGCGTCATCGACGACGCGATGCAGCTACACGGCGGTGGCGCCATGAGCCAGGAGTTCCCGCTCTCCTACATGTGGGCCCGAATGCGCGCGCTGCGTTTCGCCGACGGCCCCGATGAGGTGCATCGCCAGCAGATCGCGCGGCTGGAGTTTCGACGCCACACCAATGTCGCGCCGAGCCCAAGAGGCAGCGCCTGACGCGGAACACGCATGACAGCTCGGCGGTCGGGCGCTACAGCGTTCGACCGCCGCCCGGCTACGCGCGGCTTCCCACCCTAGATCGTCGCTGAGCCTCGGCGTCGTCGGCTCAGGCGCCCTCCTCGACAATGCGCCAGGCGATCCTGGACAGATCGCGTGCCATCTCGCCGCGTTGAATGGCCTCGGGTGAGGACGCATTGCCCTGTATACCCCGGAAATAGACACCCTGTCCGATGGCAGCCAGTCTGAACAACGACAGCACGAGGTAGAAGCGCCAGTGCGGAATCTCCTCGCGACCCGTGCGGCCACAGTATTGCGACACGTATTCGGCCTCTGAGGGAATGCCGCTGAGCGCGGGGTCGTTGTCGATGAGATTGCCGCGATTGGTGTCGGGGTAGTAATAGGGCAGACAGTTGTAGGCGAGATCAGAGAACGGGTTGCCGAGCGTCCCCAGCTCCCAATCCACGACCGCGAGCGCGCGGGGCTCGGTCGGATGGTAGATGATGTTCTCCAGCCTGAAGTCCCCGTGCGCCAGCGTCGTCAGATCATCGGCAGGCATGTTCTCGGGAAGCCATTTCATCAGGGCCTCCATCTCGTACAGCTCATCGGTCTTGGACGCGGCGTACTGCTGGGACCAACGCTTGACCTGACGCCCGACATAGCCCCCGACCCTACCATAGTCAGCCAGACCAACGGCCTCGTAGTCGACCTGGTGAAGCGCGGCAAGGATACGATTCATATCGTCGTAGACGGCGGTCCGGTCCGTGGCCGACAGATCCGGCAACGCCAGATTGCGAAACACCCGCCCTTCGACGTACTCCATCAGGTAGAACGCCTGCCCGATCACCGCGTCATCCTCGCACAAGGCATAGATGCGCGGCACCGGCACATCGCTGCCCGCAAGCGCAGCGATCACACGAAACTCACGGTCCACCGCATGCGCCGAGGGCAACAGCTTGCCTGGCGGCTTCTTGCGCATCACATAGCGCCGATCGGCAGCATCGGTCAGCAAGAAGGTGGGGTTCGACATGCCACCGCGATATTGCGCGGCGCTCACCGGGGCTTTGAAGCCGTCGACGTGCGCCTGCATATAGCGCCCAAGCGCCTCGAGATCGAACCGGTGTACGTCCGCCACCGGATCTGCGGAGGCGGTCGAAGTGATGGCGGGCGGTATGCTCATGAAGACTCCAGTGAAGACTCCGGTCCGGCACCCGAGCAAGACATCGATCCGGACACGCTTCTGAGAGTCACATTGTCGCAAAAAAGCCGGCGCAAAAAACGCTGCCCGCCGGACGTCCCCGACATGCTGATCCACTGCCCATCCGCCGGCGTCCCCACCCGCGGGATACAGACACACGTGCCGGTCGAAGCAGATGCTGCGGCACAGCATCCCGAGGTCACACGGTTCGAATCGCACCTCTGTGCAGCCAGACCGGCCGCGAACGGAGCCAGGCTGGACAGGGCGTGGCAACGACCTCGACCCCAGTGGCGGGCATGGGCCGTTGGAAATCATCGCATGGCGCTTTGCGCGGCATCCCCCGCGCCCTGCACTCGCGGCTGGCGATGGGAGCCGGTACGGGTGTACGGGAAGGCGCGTCCCTCAGCCAGCCAGGTATGCTGCCTCCGGACATCGAAGCCACCGGGACGACATTGTCAGGGTCGTTGGGGTTGGGGTCGTTGGGCTCTGATGTTGGGGTCTGATCCGACCCGCGAAAAGGAGCGCGTGGAAAGCGCAAGAAGCAGTTTCCACGCGCCAACTGATCGCCTACGCAAGAGAACTACCGCATAGACGTAGGCGATTGTGAGCGACCCCACATTGCCAATGGCATCAAGTCCGCGACCCGGGATACGCGCGTCGCAGCAAGCCAACCATCATGAGACCGAACAGCCAACCCAGCGCCGGAATCGGAACCGGGGCAGGCTCGGGCGGATTGAAGGGATCGAGCTCGTTTGGATCGAACACGATCGCAAAAACGTCACCCATGACCGAGAAATCAGGCCACGGCAGACTGATGTTGAGCTCCGGGTCTCTATTCAAGCTGAAGAATTCAACCTGATAGAACCCGTCCCCGGACGTCACATTTCTCGCCTTCGGGTTGGTGTCGAGCTTGGTGCCGGAAAGAAAACCGTCGTTCCAATTGGCCTCGGTTGGTGCACCCACCATGTTCAGGCCGTCACCCTCGATGCGCATCCACACTGAATCGGGATTCGAATCGAACAAGTCCAGGGTGATATCGAATTTCTCGCCGGTGCAGAACGGGTTCGAGCCTCCCGACAAAGCCAGACATGGACCGCCAAAGATGTTGCCCGGGGGGATCTTGGTACGATCGGACGCCTGCATATGCACGCGGATGGGCAGATCGTCATTGATATCTACGTCGAGCTCGGTCAGGCCCATGTTGTTGCCGCCATCGCGTGTGACCTCACTCGTCCCAAGCGGTGGCGTGCTGTAATCCGAGACAAAGCCGAGACCCGGCTTGAACACGATAGACGACGCGCCAAACGCTGACGCCGAGACACCCAGCCAACAGGCCACCCCCACCGCGAGCGCACTGCCTGCGCGTCGCTTGATTACCAAACCGCTCACTTGATTCATCGCTTTCTCCAAACGTTCATCCATCTTTCAAGACTGTGTTTCCAGGATCCGTCGCGGCACCACCCGCGCACCGGGCACATGCATTCTTGCTATCTTGCGTGCCCGTTCTGCCCGACCAGGGTGCCCACGAGCCGATGTGTCTCCCCCCAGAGCTCATCGGTCCCTACCCTCGCGCTACCCGGAATCGATCGACTCCCTGCCGTCAGCCAAATGATCTGCTCTCTCCGCACCTGTATACCGTCGAATCAGCCACCGTTTGCGGAAACGCCGTTCTCCCGGTAGAGATCCCTGTTGTAGAGCCAGTCCGCCTGCCGAGCCAGCGTGTCGCGTGACACTGCCGCGTACTCTCTGTTGTTCGGGTCCGGATCGTTCTGCATCGTGTAGGTCAATGCATCCCAAGCCTCGTCGAGAGCATTCGGCCGACGCGTCAGCTCGGAAAGAATGAGTTTCCTCGCCAGTGCGTCCGGGTGCTGCTCCATCGCGTTCAACAGTCGTGTTGCATCCACACCATGCAACGCTTGCGGCGGCAGATCGAACAGTGCCATCGGATCCGGGTTGCCCAACGCAGCGTTGACCATCGCAATCCGTTCCTCGTCACTGGCATTCTCGTAGGTCTTTGCCGCCTCGCTCGTGGTCTCATTGATGGGATCGTTCCCGGCGATCACGTCGCGCTCTACTTCCGGCGGCACCTTCGGCACATTGTTCGTGCTTCCGAGGTCATTGCCGACCGTGTCGTTCGACGCCACCAGATCGCCGTTCAGCGCAGTGCTCGCGCCGCTGCTCTCCTGCGCGAGGTCCCGGTTGTATAGGAACAGAACCTGCGATCGATAGGACGCCATCGATGTCTCGGCGAACTTGCGCACGTGCGGGTCCAGGGAACCGTCGGCCATCTCCCCTAGAACCCGCCAGGCCACCCCGGCATCGCCTCGATTCATCATGTGTTGCAGCGCCGCGATCCGCACTGTCGGATCCGCGTCTTCCTTGACCACGTGCTCCAGTAGCTTGCTGCTCACCGACGCGGCCGAACGCATCGCGATGCGCAGCGCAGCCTGGCGCACGTTGCCATCTGCATGCTTCAAGGCCTCTTCCAGCGCGGCCGACAGACCCGGGTCGCCGTTTGCGGCCATGCGCTCCAATTTCTCGATGATCTGATTGGCCAGCCGGTGCGTGTCGTCCAGCGCCAGCAAGCGCACCCAGTAGGCACTGATGGCCTGAGTCTGTGGGTCACGCCGTACGCCCAGCACGTACGCATTACCGAAGATGTGTTCGATGGCCTTGTCGATCGGCAGTCGCTTGAATTCGGTGTTGAATCGCCGCCCCATCCAGGTTGCATCGACGCTGGTCTCGATATCGATGGCTTTCAATGCCTCGACCACCATGACCAGATTGGCGTCCACGAAGCGGCCACTCATCAACCGGTGTGTCTCATCCAGGCTCACCTCGGCAATGCCCGCCGACCCGGAGCCGTT
>JAGRHX010001361.1 GCA_020444775.1 Gammaproteobacteria bacterium | reverse complement strand
GCCGCCAACATGGTTCGAATCGGGTGCGACCGACCGATAGCCATGCGCCTGCAGCCACGACAGCTGCTGGATGAGCCGATCCGCGCTGATTGCCGCACGCTGGCTCGGAGCCACGCCGTCGGCGACGTTGGGATACCGCAGCACCCGGTTCGCGCTGGGTCGAACCGCGTACGCGGGCGGGCGACATCCATGCGCGACGGGAAGGACGTCGGGCTCGGCCTCGATCCGGGAGGTGCCACCCAGCGTCGCGAGCAGGAGCGACAGCCAGACCATCGCCGTGCCGCTCGTCCTCCCGCGCATCCGCCACGCGGTTAGGATCATCGTTCGTCTCCAGGACTACAGGCGCACATCGAGCGTCGCGAACAGCGCGTTCTCATATTCCGGCAGACCGTCGAACACCCTTCTGGCTCGACTGACGCCGTAATTCAGATTGACCGACTCGTTGAGTCGTAACGATTGCTCGTAGCCCAGCGACCAGGTCAGGTCGCGCTTGAACGCATGCTGCCAGTAGCTGCCGAGCTCCAGCCGCACGCGTTGCTCGAGGCGCCGCTCGTAGTGCCGCCAGAGCGTCGAGTCCAGCAGCAGCCCCATGGACAGGGACAGGTCCCTGCGTGGGCTGAAATAGGCGACGTCCTGACGGGTATTGCGCGAGGCGTAGGCCTGGGCAAGACCGGTCAGCTTGAGCAGCGGCTCGTTGACCAGTCGCCGCTCGGCCGTGGCGCTGAGTGAGTAGCGCTCGTTGTCGTCGCTGATGTCCATGCGGTCTAAACGCAGCTGGGCTCGCGCCGACTCGTGCCAGCGATACACCACAACGCCGCCATAGCGAATACCCGTCACACCGATGCGCATGCCACGCAGCGGCACCTCATTGCTGTTGTGCTCCAGCGCGGCGCCCACGCTCAGGTGATCACCGACACGTGCATCGGCCTGCACGCTCAGACCCGGCTTGCGATTATCGGCAAGGCCTTTGCTGAGCTCGGCCTGCGCGTGTCCGAAGCGGTACGTGTACTCGAGTCCCACACCGAGTCGATGATTGGTTGGCACGGAGTCGGCCAGTCGCGCTTGGGCCCGATGCTCGTGGAGGAATACCCGGACCCGATGCGCAAGACGATTGGAGAAGACCAGAGCGTCCATGCGCAGCTCGCGCGTCCCGAGCTGCGGTCCGGACGAATGCCCGAAGCGTACCCGGCTGACGAGCTGCGGCCTGCCAGTCAGCCTCAGCCGGTGTTCGAGTCGCTGCACGGCCGGGCTACTGGCGAAGCCCATCTTCAGCGAACGCAGCTGCGCCGCTGCCCTATCCACCGAGCCGCGATCCAGCTCCAGATGCGCCCGCTCAACGCGCGCGCCGACCGAATCCGGGTCGCGCTGCAGTACCCAGCGCAGCTCCCGCTCCGCCAGATGGGGCCACCCACGCCAGCGATAGACCTGACCGAGAAGCTGGTGGGCAACCGCGTTGCGCGGGGCTTGCGCGCGAATCGATTCGAGCATCTCCTGCGCGTCGCCCAGTCGATCCGAGAAGGCGAGCAGCCGGCTCCGGTGCAGTCGCACGTCGAGCTGCGCGGCCCCGGATTCGCCAGCCTGAGCGGCCCACCCGGTCAACAAGTGCTCGGCTTCGGCAAAGGCGTCCATGTCCACATAGGCGTAGAACAAGCTGCTGCGCACATTCGGGTTGTCGGGCTCGCGGTGGAGGACCTCGCGGTAGAGATCACGCGCCCGGACCGGCTGGCGCAGATACAGATAGGCATCCGCCGCGGCCATCAACACATAGGGTGGAATGTCGACGGCGGTGCTCCGAGCATCAGGCGCCGTAGATGCTGAAGTATCGGCTGGCGTCGCCCGTTCGCCCGATCGGCCTCCACTACGCTCGCGCAGTTGGAACCATTGCTCTACGCGCTCAAATTCGCGCACCACCGCCGGCATCTGTAGCCGATCCCGCAGCGCCACGAGACGATCAAAGGCCAATCGCCGCTGGTATGGGTCAGACAGATCGGTGTCGGACCAGGCGCGCCCGAGCGCGTGATGGAGCAGTTCCAGAGCCCGATCGGTCTCCTGCAAACGCAGCGAGCGCGTCTGTTGGGGAAGCTCACCCCAACGAATCTGCATTGCGGCCCGGTCTGCCAGCACCTGTTGCGCTTCGGGTGTCGTGGCGGACGAATGCTCATGGGAAGCTCGCGGGGAAGGGGCCACCCACGTTGTCGAGACGTCCGCCTCGCCGGAAGGGGCCACCCATACGCTGGTGGCCGCCTCGTCGGAAGGGGCCACCCATGGGCTGGACGATGCCGCTT
>JAGRHX010001360.1 GCA_020444775.1 Gammaproteobacteria bacterium | reverse complement strand
GCCGCGGCGCCCATGATCGGCGGCATGATCTGACCGCCGGTCGAGGCGACCGCTTCCACCGCGCCGGCAAACGCCGGGCGATAGCCGATGCGGCGCATCAGCGGAATGGTGAAGGTGCCGGTGGTCATGACGTTCGCGGTCGAGCTGCCGGAGATGGTGCCGAACATGGCGCTGGTCAGACAGGCCACCTTCGCCGGACCGCCCGCGGTCGCGCCGGCCAGCGCCATCGCGAAGTCCATGAACAGCTTGCCGGTGCCGGATTTCTCGACCAGCGCGCCGAACACGATGAACAGCACGATGTAGGTCGCCGAGACGTTGAGCGGGATGCCGAAGATGCCTTCGGTGGTGAGGTACATCTGGTCGATGAGCTCACCGGCTCGCAGGTCGGCGACGAATATTCCGTAGGCGAGGAAGGCCAGCGAGGTCAGCGGCAGGGCGAGGCCGATGGTCCGTCTGGCCGACTCGAGCACCACCACCATAAGGGTGATGCCCAGGATCGCGTCCATCGGGTGCAGGTCGTCCACGTAGGCAAATCGGGTGAGCACGTAATCGTGCTCGATGAACAGGTAGGCGATCGCCGCGATGGAGCCTGCCAGCATCAGCAGGTCGATCAACAGACCCAGTGGCCGCAGCCCGCCCTCGAGCTTGAGCGGAAACCACAAGAAGATGAGCACCAGCCCGAACAACAGGTGCGTGCCACGAAAGTAGAACACCTCCGGCGCGCCGGAGTAGACCACCCAGAGGTGGAAAGCGGCCATGGCCAGCGCGATGCCCGCGATGAGCTTGGCCAGGATGCTGCCAGACTTGGACATCGACTCGTCCTCCCAAGTAACGACGCGCGTACGGCGCCTGGCCGCCAATCGCTGTCAGACCCGGCCACACGTGCAGCCGCGCCGCGCGAGCGCGACGGGCAGGCTGTCACGGGTGACCGGGCACGCCGCCCAGGCCAGGTGCGTGTAGAGAACACTCGAGATGAACCCTGCCCGCGTCGATCCTGGATGCGGGCAGGGCTTCGAGGCCGTCAGGCCCGCGGGATCCCGAGAGTCTGACGGCACCGAAGCGCCAGGGTCACATTGCGCCGGCTTCCTGGTACGCCTTGATCGAACCCGGGTGGAACGGCACGCCGATGTCGGTTGCCATGGACTGGGCGGTCAGGTCCTTGAGTGACTTGACGATGGTGGAGAGCTCCGAGCCTCGCTTGATCAGCGCCTTGGTGATCTGGTACGCGGTGTCATCGGAGACCGTGCTGCAGTTGAGGATGAGGTGCGCCGGGAAGCCCGCGATCTCGACCGCTTCGGTCTGATTCGGATAGCTGTTGGGCGGAATGGTCAGACGGCCCCAGCCGGCGTTCATCGCCTTCATGTTGGCGAACTGGTCGTCGGTGATGGGCAGGAACTTGATCTTCCTGGAGTTGGTCAGGTCCAGCAGCGAGCCGTTCGGCACCGAGGTGATGGTCATCATCACTTCGACCTGGCCGTCCTTCATCATGTTCACGCCGTCCGAGATCGAGGCGAAGTTGACCTTGCCCAGATCGTCATAGCTCAGACCGGCGGCCTTGAGCAGCGCCCGGGCGCCGAGCTCGGTGGTGTTGCCGCGTGGCAGCGTGACCATGGCCCGGCCCTTGAGATCGGCCGCCGATCCGATCGACTCGTCGGTCGCGGTGACCTGCAGGAAGTTGTTGTAGAACGAGCCCAGGTTGCAGATGTCCTTGAGCGGGCTGTCGAAGGGCTCGCGACCGGCAATACCGTCGACCGCCGACATCACCAGGCTCCAGCCCATGTGGGCCTTGCCGCTCGATACCCCCTTGAGGTTGATGAGGCCCGCGCCCGGCCGGATCGTGACCGAGGTGCCCGGCACCTCCTGCTCGATGATGTTCTTGATCGCCCCGCCCAGCGGATACCAGCTGCCACCCGCTGGACCGGTCATGAATGTGATGCTCTCGGCGCTGGCGGGTGTGCCCAGCGCGCCGCCGAGGCCGAGCAGCAGCGCGGCGCCATAGATGGTCTTTCTGTTCAACATTTCCGTTCCTCCGGTGTACCGACAGGGTGCGTCGTTATCTTGTGTCGTTATCGTGAATGCCTGGTGCATGCCTGGTGCATG
>JAGRHX010001359.1 GCA_020444775.1 Gammaproteobacteria bacterium | reverse complement strand
CTCGGCCAGATCGGTCGCGCGTGCCACGCCACGCAGATCCGCCTTCATGTCCTCGATGGCTGGCGGCGTGCCGTCCGCACCCTTCCAATTGCGTCGTAGCAGCGTGCGGCAGTTTGTGATTTTTGCGCTGACCAGGCCCTTGGCGAGACGTAGACAGGCGCTCGCGTCGAAGCTGGCCTTGTACTGCGCTGTTCGAAGCTCGACATTCTTGTGTCCGAGCCCCACCGTGTGACCGAGAAACCAACCCCCGTAGCTGTGCCAGCTCACGGGCACGCCGCGCGCCATCAGCTCGTGCAGCGTGGGCGTGGTTATGTAGATTGATCCGAACACGACCAGCTGTGAGACATCCACCAATCGCGCGACCGCGGTCTGCGCATCATCGACGCTGACCTTGAGGGTCTCTCCACTCTTGGCGACCTTGGCACCGCGTGCTTGCACGTACATGGGCAATGCTTCGTCGCGCATCACCGCGAGCGGCCTGGCGCTGGTGCTGGCGGCCGCCATGAAGTTGACTTCGTCGGGTAGACAGATGCCGACCAATGAGCAGCGTGGGCACTTGGGACTGTCGATCAGCGGGGCTGGGATGCGACCGCCACTCGCGGTCAATCGCAATCCGTCGATGGCATTGCGGGTGGTGGCACGTAGTTCCTCATCGAATTCGACCCGAACCCGCTCCTTGCTTGCAATGAAGTACAAGATGCCCTCATCGCAGTCATAACCGTTCTCCTCGAGCAACAAGCCTTGAATGCAAAGCTGCACACGTTCGGGAAGATAAGCGCCCTTCTCGACGTGTGGGCGTTTGCCACGCTTGTAGTCGACGGGTATCGCCTTGCCGCCTTCCGTTTCGACCAGATCGAGACGTGCCACCACCCCCAGGCGGGTCGAGGACAGCTCGACCGAGCGTGCATGGATCCGGTCGTCAGCCTCGAGCTCTCGAGGCGCTGGCAGATTCTTGGAACGCCGGTCCACTCGCTTGTGGCCGCTCTTGCCTTCCACCGTGTCCGCGGAATCGGCCCACTCACCCTGCACCCACTCCAGGTACGCCAGACGCGGGCAATAGACGAATTCGTTGACCATGCGCGCTGGCAGCAGCGGAAGATCGCCCGTGGACGCGGGGAATGGCATTGGAAGTTCGCGCTGATCCATGAGCGCTGCATCCCTGTTGGTATGGTTTGGTCGTTGGCCGTGCCTGACCGGTTGCGTCGCAAGTCTCGACGTGTGCCGTGCGCGGCGTGGACGCTCGAGAATGCGCCAGCGACCGTCTCACCGGGTGAGACACTTCAAGAAGTGCGAGGTTGATACCGGTCGAGCGCCGAACGCAGACGTCGCTCGACCTCTTCGCGAAGCGAGACCGGGGCAATGACTTCTACTTCGGCCCCATAGCGCAGCACCTCGAGCAACAGCTCGGTTGGATCGGAGTAGGGCACCTGCACCTCGTAGTGCTCTCCGATCCAATGGCCAAGCTGATCCGGATGCCAGGATTCCTCGGCCGCCCAGCGTGCGGCGGATTCGTTGAATCGCAGCACGGCCCACTCGCGCGCGATGCCGGTGAAGATCCCGAAGCTGCCGTCGAGCAGGCGATCGAGCGTGCGTTCGTCCATCGCACGCCAGGTGCCGTCGATAGGTCTTGGCTCGCGTACCCGATCGAGGGAGAACATGCGCAGGTCTTCGGCATCCTCGCACCAGCCGGCCAGATACCAGTTGCTCCGGTAGTGCACCAGTCTTTGCGGATGCACCGTGCGTTCGCGCAGTTCGTTGCG
>JAGRHX010001532.1 GCA_020444775.1 Gammaproteobacteria bacterium | reverse complement strand
CGTGTTCCTGCACATCGGCACCAGACTCAATGTGACAGGCGACTATCTGTACATCAATCGCAACGGCGATGCTACCGATCTGCAGATTTACATGCATGAGAACGCTGTGATTGATACCGGTGACTATCTGGAGCTGGCGGCGACCATTCTGAGTCCGGCAGGTGGTGATCTGAAATTTGGCAGATATCTGCAGTTTCAGGGGCTGATTCATTCTGCAGGGAAGATTGAACTGGATGACCGTGCCGAGCTGACTTACAGCAACAGCCAGCAAAGTGCGATTGCGGCTTTGTCAATCTGTCAGGCCGGAGGTGGTGGGCCAGATCACTTTGTTGTCGGCCACGATGGTTCCGGCGCTTATTGTCAGGCCGAACCCGTCACGGTAACGGCCACAGATAATGCGGGTAACGTCATGACCGATTACACAGGTAGCATTATCCTCGACAGCAGCTCCAGTCGGGGCACCTGGGCACTGACCACAGGAGCCGGCAGCTTTGCAGATGCAACTGCCGATGACGGTCTGGCGACCTATACATTTGCAACCAGTGATCAGGGCGCAGCGACTTTTGCTCTGACCTATACCAATGGAACCCCAGCGCTGGATATTGACGTCTGGGAATCCGGCAATACCTCACTGCGCGATGATGATACTGAGGGTGATCTGGTTTACAGCTCAAAAGGCTTTACCTTCACCGCCAGTGCTGTCGCGGACCCACCGCCATCGCCGATTAATGACCCCCTCGGTAATCAGATTGCGGGCAACAGTTTTACTGCGCACCTGAACGCCCTGACGGGCTCTACGCCGGGCAGCAGCTGCGGCGTGGTGACTTCCTATAACGGTACCAAGACATTGTCTTTCTGGGTGGAATATGTGAACCCGTCGACTGGCACAGTTGTACCCACAGTCAATGGCGTTTCAGCCGGAACGTCTGAGGCAATGGCAGTGACGCAGACGGTAACGTTCAACAATGGCCGTGCAGTGCTCAGTGTTAAGTATAAAGATGTGGGAATGATCATTCTGCACGCGAAAGATAATGCTATCAGCGGCACGTCTAATCAGTTTGTTGTGACGCCAGCAGATTTTTCGCTGGTCAGTATTACTGACAGTGCCGGAACCGCCAATCCCGGCGCTACCACGGCGACCGGTACGGGTTTTGTTGCCGCAGGTGAGAACTTCAGCGTCGTCGTGCAGGTACTGGATGCCGAGGGTAGCCTTACCCCCAACTATGGTCAGGAAACCCCGGCAGAAGGCGTTGAGATTACGGCGGCTTCATTGCTGGTACCTGCGGCCGGGCGCAACGGCAGTGCCAATGATGGCGCGATTGCAAATGGAGCAAGCTTTACAGCCACGACAAGCGCCGGTGAGTTCAGTAGCAATGTTCTGAGCTGGGATGAAACCGGCATTATCCGGTTACAGGCGTCGGTGGCAGATGATGACTACCTGGGTGCAGGTGAAATCAGCGGCAACCTGAGTGGCCCCGTTGGTCGTTTTACGCCAGCCAGCTATGTGCTGACAACTGGTGCTGTCACTGCTGCCTGCAATGGCTTTACCTATATGGGGCAACCAGCGCTGCGACTCAGCTGGCAGCTGGAGGCACAAGGTACGGCCGGTAACAGGCTGTACAACTATGATGCAGGTTTGCTGGGAGCTGGCGCTGTCGCAACGGTTGCCCTGCAAGCGGAAAACAACAACGATGGCGTGGAGTTAGCCTCACGAATCCCTGGTTTGACTGCAAGCTGGATCAACGGCGGTTTTTCAGCGGGCCCGGCAGACACGAGCTTTAGCCGTGCGGTCAGTCCTGATGGCCCCTTTGACAGCTTGTTGATAGGTGTCAGGGTCAGCGACACGCTGGACAGCGTCGCACTCAGCGGTACAGATATGAACAGTGCGACCAGTACAGATTGCAGTTCGATCGGAAATTGCACTGCGAAGGCACTTGGTACTGCGACGATGGTGCGATTCGGGCGAATAGCCGTTAACAATGCATTCGGACCCGAAACGGAACCACTGGATGTGACACTGAAGTCACAGTTCTGGAACGGCACGGAGTTTGTGACACACGCGCTGGATAATTGCAGTAGCTATGTAAACAGCAGCGCGACGCTGGGAAATTATCAGGGAGGATTGCCTGCTCTGACGGTGATTGCGCCTGTGAGTGTGACAACGCTGAATAGCGGCGTATCTTTGCCGGGTCAGGCGCTGATATTGTCGGCACCCGGCAGTGGTAATGATGGATCAGTAGACGTGACCCTGACCGTTGATACGTGGCTGCGCTATCCCTGGACCGGTGGGGGAGCTGTGAATCCGACAGGCACTGCCGGTTTTGGCCACTTTCGTGGTCACGACCGGGTGATTTACTGGCGCGAAGTCCTTAACTGAATACAGTGCCTCAGCCGGGGGAAGAGAGCCTCAGCCAGGGAAGAGAGCCTCAGCCGGGCAAAGAGAGCCTCAGCTGATGGGATACAGACTCAGCCGATGGCAATAAACTGCGGTTCACGGCTTTTACCCGCAGCTTCGAGCTCGCTCAGATACTTCGCCCAGTAGTCAGGCTGATGATCGCCGAGTTCCCG
>JAGRHX010001358.1 GCA_020444775.1 Gammaproteobacteria bacterium | reverse complement strand
TGCACGCGGCCCAGATCCGGCTCACTCACGTAGGCCCTGATCCAGACCGGATTTACCAGCGACAGCGTGTAGACCGGGGTGCCCTGGGCGACAATCGCGCCGGGCTCCTGGATTCGACTCAGCACCACACCGTCAGAGGGCGCGACCAGCCGTGTATCGTCCAGATTGGTCTGCGCCCGGGCACGCCGCGCCTCGGCCATCCGCAGGTTGGCGCGCGCGACCGCGACGTCTTCCTGACGAAAGCCCTCCAACGCCAGATCCAACGCCTCCCGGGCGGATTGCACACGTGCCGCGGCCTCGGCCTTGGCAACCAGCGCATCATCCAACGATTGCTGCGACAGATGGCCCTGGGAGACCAGACGCTGCGCCCGGCGCAGCGCCAGGCTGGCATTGTCCAGGGCCGCCTGACGCTCGTTGACCAGGGCCCGGGCCTGGGCGATCTCCTCTGGACGCGAACCGGCGAGAAACTTCTGCAAAGTGGCGCGCTGCGCGGCCACCTCGGCCTCGGCAAGCTGCAGGTCGTCTTCGAAGGGCCGCTTGTCGAGCACCGCCATCAGCGCGCCGGCCTCGAGCGCCTTGCCCTCTTCGAAGTTCATGCCGGCGATACGCCCGCCGACCCTGAACCCCAGTGACACCTGGCGGATGTCGACGTTGCCACTCAGCACCAGCGGCGCGTCGGGATTCTCGGCGGTGCGCACCCGCCACAGCCAGACGCCACCGGTGACCAGCGCGAGGACCACGAGCACCGGCACGATTCGGCGCATCACGGTGCCCAGCCTCCGTCTCCAGACCGCAACGGCGAGGACTGCCTCCGGCCAGACGGTTTCGACTCCTGCGACATTCTCTTCGCCTCCCACATTGCCCAGGCGAGCCTGCGACATCATGTCACATCCCGTACACGAACCCGCTTGCTAACGTTCGCCGCGCCGGACCGGGCGAAGCCAACGCGCGCGGCAGATCGCCGTGCTCGTGTGCCGCATGCCTTCCGACGAACATCAAAGCCAACGTACACCGGGAGATGTCCTGTGATTCACGAGTCAGGCAAACACAAGCGGCAGGATATGCGTGCCGCCGCAGTGCTGCTGCTCTGCACGCTATGCGCCCCTGCCACACAAGCCGCGGATGCGGTCGCGATTCAACTATGGGACGAGGGCCCGGGCCTCGAGGCACTCGGGCCCGGTGGCATGCTCAGCGCCGTCGGCATGCCGGGCAACAATAGCGCCTACACCGACAACCCCAATCTCAACTACTCATCGTGGGCACACACCGGCGCCTGGTGGAATTTCGAGCTGACCGGGGCCGCTACGACCACCATAACCCTGCAGGCTCAATCCGGTCAGGATTTCTGGCCTGCAATGTCGATCTGGGCCTCTGGCGACCAGCGATTCGACGGTGGCACAACCGGATTCGGTAACGAAACATCCAGTGCCAGCTTCGGCACCCCGCATTCATTCAACGCCACCGGTGCGATGGGCAATCCCGGCACGCTCTGGATGAGTGATGGCGAAGGCGGCAACATGCTGGAGACGCTTGCGTACGCGGTCTCCCACGTCAGCGTTGCAGGCGGCTACGGCGCGGCCACGCCCACCGGCTGGGGCGAACGAATCGATGCTGGCGTGCACGATGTGAGCCTTGACGATCTGTTCGAGAGCGGCATCAGCGGCCACGTCACCGATCACCTGGTGGAAGTGGTGCTGGCCGACCTGCAGCCCGGCTGGTACACGATCTACGTAGGTGGCAGCAACCACGCATCGGCCGGCGGCCTTTTCGATTTGAGTGTCTCCGCGGTACCTGTGCCGGCCGCAGTCTATCTGCTGGCCCCGGCCATCCTCGGACTGTTTGGCATTGCCCGCGGCCGTTCACGACGATGATGACGCGCCCTCGCTCAGTGACCCGGCATGCCGGCATGCACGGGCGACGGCCTGCGGTTGACGCTACGGGTGCGTCTCGCACCCGTAGCCGCCGGCTTCGACTGTTGCTCATCCTCGGCGCAACATGGGCCGGCCTGACGCACGCGCACTTCGGTCCCATCCCGATGTCGCTCAAGGGCGTGCCAGTGCCGCCGGTGCCCGGTCTGCTCGATGGACCGGCGCCAATCGTGGTGGATGAACAGAAGGCGATTGCGCTGGGTAAGGCGCTGTTCTGGGATATGAACGTGGGCAGCGACGGTGTCGCCTGCGCCTCGTGTCATTTCCACGCCGGGGCGGATGCACGGGTCAAGAATCAGATCGCGCCGAGCGCGCGCAGGTCCCCGCGAGCGGATGTGCCCGGCGCAACCTTCGACCTGTCCCCCGACGGTCGGGCCCGAGGGGTCAACTCGATACTACGGCGCATCGACTTTCCATTGCATAGGACCGCGGACCCGCTGGCACCCAATGCCGAGGTGTTGTACAGCAGCGACGACATCGTCGGCTCCGCAGGTACGTTCGCCGGCCGCTTTGTGCAGACCGCGTGGTTCGGCCCGGGCACGGACGAGTGCATTCGCAGCCCCGACCCGGTTTTCCATGTTGGTGCCTTCGGGACACGACGCGTTCAACCCAGGCACACGCCGACGGTCATCAACGCGGTGTTCAATCACCGAAACTTCTGGGATGGCCGCGCCAACAACATCTTCAACGGCAGCAGTCCCTGGGGCGAGCGAGACCCGGACGCGGGTGTCTGGGTCGATACGCCCGAAGGCCTGATCAAGCAACCTCTGCATCTGATCAACTCATCACTGGCCTCGCAAGCCGTCGCGCCGCCGCTCAGCGATATCGAGATGGGCTGCAGCGACCGCCGTTTCGCGGATCTCGGACGCAAGCTGATGTGGCGACGTCCGCTCGAACGCCAGCAGGTGCACTGGAACGACAGCGTCCTGGGTCCGCTGGCAAACAGCACGCCGGGCAATCCGCGTCCAGGCCTGCGTACCTATTATTACTGGTTGGTTCGTGAAGCCTTCCACCCTCGATTCTGGCGCTCACATGCGCGCGGCGGCGAGCTGGGTAGCCCGCCTACCTCGGGTCGTCTACGCCCGCTGCCCTACGATCAGTTCGAAGCCAATTTCGGGATGTTCTTCGCGCTTGCCATCCAGCTCTACGAGTCCACCCTCATCTCCGACGACTCGCCCTTCGATCGGAGTGCTCGCGACGCGGAAGGTCTGCCCACCGATCTGAGCCAGGCCGAGCTCGATGGTCTGCAATCCTTCCGGGTCGCCCACTGCAGCCTGTGTCATATCGGCCCACTGTTGAGCGCGGCAACGGTAGCCACGAACGCGATTCTGGTGAAGACCGACCCACATGCCTTCGGCAGTCAACAGTTCGCCATCAGCACCAGCGACAACGTCGTTACCCGCATGTCCGTGCTGCACGAACGCGGCGACACGGAGCTCGAAGAAGGTGGAGCGATACTCGATACCGGTTTCACCAGCACTGGCGTCACACCGAGCGAATGGGATGTAGGGCTCGGTGGCACCGATCCATTCGGCAATCCTCTGTCGTTTGCGGTGCAGTATCTTCGGCATCTGGTCGGTGATGACGATGCGGTCCTCGACCCACCGGTGCGCGAGGTACGTCCCTGCGACTTCGATGTTCCCCTGGCCTTGGACAGCGACTCGATGCACCCCACGCTGTTCACCGCCGTTGACGGCATCCAGACTCAGGCGCAGTCGACACAAGATTGCTATAACCCGGCCGCGGCCTT
>JAGRHX010001357.1 GCA_020444775.1 Gammaproteobacteria bacterium | reverse complement strand
CTTCGGCAAGGGCACCGTGCAGAACGTCGCGCCGCTCGACCGGCGAGGCGAGCTGGGTCAGCTGAAGCTGACGATCGCGCAGTTCTTCCGCGTCAATGGTGAGGGCACCCAGCACCGCGGTGTGGTCCCGGACATCCTGTTCCCCACCGCGCAGGACTCGCACGAGCAGGGTGAGCGCGGCCTCGACAACGCCCTGCCCTGGGCCTCGGTGGATGCGGCACCGCACCAGACCTGGCACAAGGACCAGACGCGTCTGGAGCAGGCCCGGCGCCTGCATGCGCAGCGTGCGCGTGCCGACCAACGCTTCAAGCTGCTCATGGAAGAGCTGAACGTCTTGCGTGACGGCCAGAAGCAGCACTCGGTCACCTTGCAGCAGGACAAGCGGCGACGCGAGTGGGAGGCCCGGCAGACCAACAAGGACGAGCGTGAGGCGCTCTACAAGAAGGCCTTCGGTAACGGCACCGACGACGAGGACACCGACCAGGCCGACATCCTGCTCGAGGAGGCGGCTCGGGTGCTCGTCGATCTGATCGACCTGCGCGCGGTGCTGGTGGACGCCAGCCACAATGGCATGGCCAGCGCAGTAGGGGACAACGACACCCGACGCTGATCGAAACAGGTCCTGGCCAACAACCAGGACCAGAGCCCCCGGGAGCTGAGCCCCCGGAGCTGAGCCCCCGGAGCTGAACCCCCGGAGCTGAACCCAATGAATTCGGTGAAGGTCCGAACGTCATCCGGGGCCGTGTAGGCGGCGCACGCCGCGTCAAGCGGCGGCCGTTCCGAGCGCCCCGCTGCCACGCAGCTCGTCGATCTCCTCGGCCGTGAAGCCGAACTGAGCGAGCAGCTGACTGCTGTGCTCGCCGACCGCCGGCGCGAATCGGGCAGCCCGCGGTCCGTCCACATCGGTCTTGAAGCCGGTGGTGACCAGCTCCAGCCGCTCGCGTCCCAGACCCGGTGGCGCCTCCAGCTCGACCGTCAGGTCACGATGCTCGAGTTGAGCCTCGGCCAACACCTCCGGCAGACTGGCAATCGGCGCGACCGGCAGGCCAATCTCGCGCATCCGCTCGATCCAGCTCGAGGTGTCGGCCTCGGCCAATGCCGCGGCGATGCGCTCGCCGAGCTCACTGGAATGGCGAACCTGCCCCGCCTCGTCCGCGAAACGCGGGTCGTCCAGCTCCGCCTCCATCTTCAGCAACCGGAACAACGCGCGAATGTGTGGCTGGGTGATCGCGGTGATCTGGATCCAACCATCACGGGTCGCGAACACGTTGGCCGTCGGGATCCGGGTCAGCGACTGGTTGCCCAGCAGCTCCGGCTCCTGACCGGTGGCCAGGTAGTTGTTGTAGACCGGATTGAGCAGCGTCACGGCGCTGTCGAGCATCGCCACGTCTATGAACTGACCTTCACCGCTGACCGCCCGGCGATGCAGGGCGGCGGCAATTGCAAACGCCGCCATCATCCCGGTGCTGATGTCGATCACCGGTGACACGGTGCGTGTCGGTCCGGTGCTGGCGTGGCCGTTCGAGGCCATCAGGCCCGAAGCGGCCTGCACTGCGCCATCGAAGGCCGCGTAGGTGGACTTCGGCCCCGCCTGGCCATAGCCGGAGATGGCACAGTAGACCACGTCCGGACGCATCTGCTTGACCGCCTCGTAGCCGAAGCCCAGGCGCTCGATCACCCCGGGCCGGAAGTTCTGTACCAGCACGTCGCACTGCGCGACGATGCGCTCCACCGCCGCCCGTCCCCGCGGATGCTTGAGATCCACCGCCAGCGAGCGCTTGTTGATGTTCACGCCGTTGAAGATCGGCGAGAACTCACCCTTGCCGAAGTTGCTGGTATCGAGCATCGGTCTGCAGATATCGCCCTTTCCAGGGGGTTCGATCTTGACGATCTCCGCACCCAGCAGACCAAGCT
>JAGRHX010001356.1 GCA_020444775.1 Gammaproteobacteria bacterium | reverse complement strand
CCGCGCTCGGCGTGCTGGGCATGCCCGGTCTGACCGCGTACACCGGGCTGTTGAACATCGGTCAGCCGCAGCCCGGCGAGACCGTGGTGGTGGCGGCGGCCTCCGGCGCGGTCGGCAGCATGGTCGGGCAGATCGCCCGGCTCAAGGGCTGCCGGACGGTCGGTATCGCCGGGGGACCGGAGAAATGCCGCTACGTGGTCGAGCAACTCGGCTTCGATGCCTGTGTGAATCATCACGCCGATGATTTCGAGGCGCGCCTGGCGGCGGCCTGCGGCGACGGCATAGATGTGTACTTCGAGAACGTCGGTGGTCGTGTGCTGCGCGCGGTGATCCCCTTGCTGAACATGTTCGCGCGGATGCCGGTGTGCGGGCTGATCTCTCAGTACAACCTGACCGGTCCGGGCAGCGCGCCGGACGCGCTGCCCACGCTGATGCGCGCGGTGCTGAGCAACCGGGTCACGATCCGCGGCTTCATCGTCCGCGACTATGCCGCGCAGGAGCCGGCGTTCCTGGCCGAGGCCGGCGCCTGGCTGCGGCAGGGGCGTATCCACCACAAGGAGCATCGCGTGCGTGGCCTTCGCAACGCGCCGGCGGCCTTGATCGGGCTGCTGCGTGGCGACAACTTCGGTAAGGTGATCGTCGAGGTTTCCGAGCCGCCGGCCTGAACGGACGTGTCGTAGCGACTGGCAGCGGCCGGTCCCGCGCCCCGTACCCGTACCCGTACCCCGGCCATACCCGTGCGCGGGCCATATCTGTGAAGGACCGGCGGGCGCACTCAGGTGCCGAGATCGTCGTCGGCTCGCTGCTTGTCGACCACCAGCCGTGCCAGACGCTTGTCCCGCCATTGGCTGCGCTCCTGCAAGGCTGCGAGCGGCAGCGCGGCGCGTCGCTGCTGGTCCAGGGCTTCGACCAGCGCCGCTGACCAGCGTCTCGGATCGGCCTGCTCGCGGGCGAGCTCGTAGTAGAGATCGCCGAGCATCTCGCAGTAGCCTTTGATGCCGCTCGCGGAGTTCAGGTCGATGGTCTCGAAAGGACCCATGAAGGACCAGCGCAGACCGAGGCCGTCGGCGATGGCCGAGTCCAGGTCCGCGCTGCTGCAGACGCCGTCCTCGACCAGCCGGAAGGCCTCGCTGAGCAGCGCACCCTGCAGGCGATTGACGACGAAACCCTTGACCTCGTGGTGCAGTCGGATCGGACGCTGTCCGACCCGAAGCAGCAGCGCGTGGGTGCGCTCGACGCTGTCGGGGTCGGTCCACGGTGCTGGCACCAGCTCGACCAGCGGGATGATGTGCGGGGGATTGATAGGGTGCGCGACCAGGCAGCGATGCCGATGCCGCAGCTCAGCGGTGAAGTCCGAGGCCGGGATGCCGGACGTCGAGCTCGCCAGCACCACCTCCGGATCAGCCAGGGTGTCCATCCGCGCGTACAGCTCGCGTTTGACCTCGACCCGTTCCGGGGCGCTTTCCTGCACGTGGCAGATGTCGCGCAGGGTCTCCTCCAGCGTCGTGCAGATGCCGAGTCTGGAACGGACCTCGCTTGCGCTCTGGCCAGACAGCAGCGCCGCTGACTGCAGCTCAGGTAGCGAGTCCTCGATCCGCGCCAGGGCCTGTTCGGCGGCGCCGGCCACCGGGTCGAACATCTTCACCCGCAACCCGGCCCGGGCGAAGACCATGCTCCAGGCACGACCCACGAGTCCGGTTCCGACCACGGCCACGGTATCGGTCACCTTTGCATCTCCCATGGCGCTCTGATTCCCCTGATTGGTGTGCCAGGGCGTGAGTCTATCCTGCAATCGAGCCGCTGCTCACGGTCGCATCCGGCCGATCCCGAGCGGCGCGCCCAGGTGCAACAGAGCCGGGGATGAA
>JAGRHX010001355.1 GCA_020444775.1 Gammaproteobacteria bacterium | reverse complement strand
CCGTAGACCATCGTGTAGCCGATTGCGATCAGCCCGTAGATCATGCCCAGCGTCAGGCCGTTGATCAGCTGCTGTAGGAAATAACCCATGTCCTGAAGATCTGCGTACGCGGTTCGGGCCGACTCGTCCCAGGCGGCCGCGGTGGGCGGACGAGATTGAGTCGATCGAATGCCGGGCCGGGACCGGGACGGTCGCGCGGCGGCCGCGGCTGGCGACGACATATTTGCCCGAAAACGCGCCCCGGCGCCAGCGTCGCCGACCACGCGTGTGGCGGCGCGGCCGATCAGTCCAGGCGATTGCCGGCCGCGTCGGTGAAGGGAAACGGGCCGGGGAAGGCGTCGACGAAGGCCATGTGCGAGACCAGGTGGTCGCGGTTCCACCAGTGCAGCTCGTACGCGCCGGGCTCGAGCATGAAGCTCGATGGCGCGTCGGCACGCACGTCCAGGGTCACCCAATGCGCGGTGCTCGGGCAGACGCTGGTCAGCACGCCGTGCCAGATGCGTTGCACGGGTCGGTGCACGTGTCCACATAGCACCCGCACCACGTGCGGATGGCGCTCGAGCAGCAGGCCGAGCTCGCCCGCGTTCTGACAGCCCTGCCGATCCATGTGGCCGATCCCTGTGCGAAACGGCGGATGATGCATGAACAGCAGGGTCGGCGTATCCGGCGCCTCGCTCAGCCGCGCGTCAAGCCAGCGCAGCCGACGCTCGCACAGCTCGCCCTCCAGCCGCCCAGGGATCGTCGTGTCCAGACCGATGAGACGCAGCTCGTAGTCGTCGATCACATAGTGGAGGAAGTCCGGATCCTGATGCAGATGGACCTGCTCGGGAAAGGCCGCGCGCAGATTGGCGCGGTCGTCATGATTACCGGGAATGAGCAGGTATTCGCACGGCAACGGTGCCAGCAGCGCCTTGAGGCAGGCGTATTCGGCGGCCGCGCCGCTGTCCACCAGATCGCCGGTCAGCAACACCAGCTCGGGCTGCATCGGCAGCTCCAGCAAGGCCGCCACGCAGCTCTCCAGGCAGGTGGCGGTATCGACCCGACCATAGGCTTTGCGGCCGTTGGCCTTGATGTGCAGGTCGCTGAGCTGCGCAATGAGCATGCCGTGTTCCTCATCTCCTCATCGTCGACCGGCTCGCCAGTCAGGACATCCCAGTCTGGACATCACCGGGCATCACCGGACATCACCGGACATCTCCGGGGGGGCTCCGCGCAGGCCAGCTGGACGACCGCGGGCGGCGCTCCGGCAGCGCTTCGCAAGCACTCCGCAAGCACCTTGGGGGCGGGGCGCGAAATGGCCGTCGAGGTCAGGGGCCGGAGACCGAAATCCCGGGGTGGAAATACTTTCGTTATTGCCTGACCCCGGCACAGAAAACCTGCTTCCCCAGATCGAGGTCGGTCCGGAGCCAAGCCTTGACGCGCCCGCCCGGCAGTCTGCATTGTAACCATTGGGGTAGGGTCTGTTTCGACAAGCCGCGCCCCGACCATTGACGAGCACTCCTCGATCTTCGCTGGCTTGATGCACGTGGGAGGTGGAGCGCTCGGGCGATCGCGCACCTGGCGAACGTCCGGTCGGGCGGAGCAACCGATCCATACCGCCGCATCCGAGCTTTTGGGTGTGTCCCATCACCTTTGCGGTGCGCTTTGCCCGTGGGGAGGTGGACGAGCCCGAGACGGTGCAGCGCGGTGGACGTAGTTGTCGGCGGCAAGCGGGTCCGGCTCGATGGAGCCAGGCTCGACGTGGTACGTAGGCGCAATCGGTATCGACACGCACGCGTTCGTGCGGTGTTGGCGTTTGCTGGCATCCGCTGGTGAATGAGGCCGGTGGCGTTTCAGCGTTCACGATTCAAGACCGCGTCGTGAACGAAATGCATCGGAAGCGTCCTCAGAACGAATGAACGGCTCCCATCCGGGTAAGAACAGCGCCCGAGGCGGAAGGTTTTCATCGTTTTGTGAAGCAGTTCAGGCGGGAGCGGTTCAAGTGTGCGCATACTGCGGCCCACTTGGTATCGGTTCGCAAGCGGAGCTCAGGCAGTGATGGTGGCAGTCGGGACGACTCGACGGCATCCATCCACCGAAGGCCAGCTGAATCCTGAACGCAGCGTGACCGGGAGAACGGTCATGACGCGATGGCCACGAGCCGAGTGACGAGGTCGGGCCGGTCGAAGACCGGTCTGACCCGGTCTGACGACGAGCCGTCGGCGCAGCACCGGGGTGGGTCCTGGGATTGGTCCCTGGGAACAGCCCCTGCGAACGGCGCTGACGGGCACTCGCAATCTCGATGCGCGGTCCTGGTGCGAACGAAACAGAATACTCTTGGGAGGTCGGGCACAATGAATTTCGGTAAGGGGTTGCGCGCCGGATTGATCGGCGCTGCATGTCTCGTCGCGGCATCGACTGCCCATGCGGGTCAGATCTATGCGCTCATCTGGGATGAGGGCAACCAACGCGGCATTTCAGTGGATCTCGGGTTGGACATCAGCGACCTGGTCGCCGATCCGTACAGGACCTTCGATCTGAACCTGAATCCGGCCAGCGATCCGACCAAGCCCCGCCGGCTGGGCTCGGACGACATCGAGCGC
>JAGRHX010001354.1 GCA_020444775.1 Gammaproteobacteria bacterium | reverse complement strand
TCGAAGGGCTTGCCGCCGGCGATGATCTGGAAATCCCCACCCTCGCATTCGGCCGGACTGCGCATGCTCAACAAGGGCACGAAGGCCTCGAAGGGCGCCGCGGTGTGCTGGAGCTGCCCGTCCGAGTCCCGCCAGTCGTACTCCACCCGGCCGATCGCGCGCACGCCGAAGCGAGTATGGAACTGGTCCGGATCGATGAAGACGAGCGGCGACAGTCGACCGAACACGCCGGTGCCGATGACCTCGTTGAGGCATTGCTGCGCCATCTGCGCCGATTCCGGCCACTCTTTGAGACACGCATGGTCGAGGTTGCGTAAACGGTCCACATCGACACCAAGTTCTGCTAGCGCCGGTGCGAAGGAGAACTGGTCGATGCCATCGATCTCACCGATAGGCACCTGCAGGGGTTCGCTCTGCCGTCCTTCACCGGGATTCTGGAAGCGGAAGTCCAGACGGGCGTCCAGCGCCGGCGACCAGCCATAGTTCTCGATCGAGAATTCGATGCTCTGACCGCTGATCGGCGTGAGCGCGCTGGCCTGCAAGGCTGGTTGCGTATCGACACGGCTGCGCTCGACCTCGAGATAGGCGCCGATGACGTTGACCGGGCGGGTCGAGCGGTTCTCGAGGCCAAAGCGCAAGGCGAGCGGCTTGAGCTGCGACTGGCTGTAGCTCTGGAAGCTGTATTCCTCCACGCCCTCACGGGTCCAATCGGAGGTCAGGGAATAGGCGACGACGATGTTCGCCCTGCCCCGCCAGATGTCCATCAGCACCGGCGCGTCGGGATAGATCTCGATGCGATCCGCGAACGGGGTGGCTGCATAGCCGAGCGACGGCGGCCCGGTGTGACAGCAAAAGCCCGAACCATCGCCGACCCCGATGGTGATGGCGAGCGCCGGATCGTCGTCAGCCGCCACCTTGATAGCGTAGCGCTGCGACCAGCCGGGCGGCCCCGGTCCACGCCGGGTCAGGTCCTCGGTACCATGGGTCCACACGCTCGCGTAGCGATGGCCATTCGGCTGCAGCACCCGCGCGGGCCCGTGACGCAGCCCGGCCAGAAAGCCGCCGTCGTAGATGCGACCGGTGGCGTCGACATAGACACCGAGGCCGTGGATGCGGCCGGCCTTGAACTCGCCCTGGTAGTCGTCACCGCTCGCCAGGCGAAGATGACCCAGCCCGTGCATCAGCCCCGCCACCCACTCGCCCACGTAGCGCAGGCCACTGCGCTCGACGAAGGTGCCATGACCCGCAAAGCGGCCATCGACGAAGCGACCGCGGTACTGAGCGACGATGGACTCATGGCCATGCCGCAACGCCCCAGGCGTACGCCAGGTGAGCACGCCCTCGCCCTGGATGCGGCCCGGACGGTCGGCACTCAGGTCGCGCGCCTCCCAGAAGATATCCAGCCCCGCCTCGGCCAGCGGATCGAAGATCTCGTAGCGACGACGCTCGAGCCGCCCTTTGGCGGCATTCCAGACGAGCTGTACCTGCACCCGCCAGTCACCGCGCGCCGGCAGCGGCAGCAGCGTGGCGTCACCCGATGTGATATCCGGAACAGGAGCGATCGCCTGCGCGCGAACGCGATCGGCAAAGCCCAGCGCGATGGCGAGCAGGAAGAGCCCAAGCCATGACACGTAGCGCACGGATCTACCCGATACTTGTTGCAGGCGTTCGATCGGCATCGCAGCCACCGTGTTCGGACGCAATCGGTCGTTTGCACGATACACGAAGCGTATCGCGCGCAACACAAGGGCGGATCCGGGCGCCAGTGCCGATGGCTGGCACCTGTCTGGTGCAGGCGCTGACGCGCATGACGAGCGAGGCGGCTGGTCGATCGTTCGCGCGCAGTGCATCAATCGACGCAACACACCCGCACGTTCGCACGCTGGCCGCTCGTGTATGCTCGAAGCGTTCGCGCCTTGACGCCCGCAGGCGTGTTGCATCTTGCGCTGTTCGTATCGAGGGAGCGGGTTTCTAAAGGCTCATGTTCGCCATCCGAACGCTTCATACCCGCCGTTGGCACCTGCACCGCTACAGGGCGCCCGCATGGCTGGTGCTGGTCGGGTTGCTATGGGCGATGGCCGCCTCGCGCGCAAACGCAGAAGAGAACCGGCTGCTGGCCGATGCGCAGGACAAAGCGCTGATTGCATCCGCCCTGGAGCAAGAACGTCCGCGCACTCCACCGGACATCGCGATCACCGGCGTGAGCGTGCCGCACCATCTGCTCGCCCCCGACCTCATCGCGCGCGGTCTGTGGGCGGCCTCCGGCGGACACTACGAACGCGTGCTGCTACTCGCTCCGGACCACTTCCGCTCGCTCACGACGCCGTTTGGCGTGGCGACCACCGATCTCGACACCGTCTTCGGTCCGCTGCGCGCGGACCAGACCCTCGCGCACCAACTGCTCAAGCAGCCAGAGCTGTTTACCGATGTAGCCGACGCGGCCCGCG
>JAGRHX010001353.1 GCA_020444775.1 Gammaproteobacteria bacterium | reverse complement strand
GCTGGTGCTGATCAGCGACGGCATCACCGACGCCGAGAGCCCCGATGGTGTCTTCTATGGGCGGCAACGCGTGACCGCGATGCTGGAGGCATTGCCGCCGTTTGCCAGCGGTGACGGCATCGCGAGCCCGGCCGAGCAGGTCCTGCGCGCGCTGGTCGATGACGTCGCCGCTCATACCCTCGACGCGGCCCAGAGCGACGACACCACGGTGCTGGTGCTGGCCTTCCATCCACGCTCGCGGTAGAAGTGCTGATTCCCCGGCCGCAAGCAGGCTAGCGCACCGTGACCTCGACACGCCGGTTGTCGGCCTGGGCGACGCCGTCAGCGGTCGGCACCCGAGGCTCACGCTCACCGCGTCCGGCGACGCTGACGATATCCCCCTGCAAGCCCCGCCCGATGAGGAGCTGTGCGACCCGCTCGGCGCGCGCCAGAGACAACCGATCGTTGGTCTCGATCTCACCGACCCGATCGGTGTGACCGGTGACCAGCACCTCCGGCGCGGGACGCCGCCCGACCTCGTCGAACAAGGCCTGCAAGGCCGTGCGTGAACGCGATTGCAGCTCGGTCGAGCCCGTTTGGAAGTACAGCAGGAAGCGGCTCTCGGGCGCAGGCTGGGCGGCAAGCGCATCCTGGAAGCGCTCCCGCACCTGCGCGGCCGTCACCGCAACCGGCTGCAGATCGGACAGCACCGAGACCCGCGCCGCCGCCAACGGCCGGTCCAGCGTGGTCTGCTGATCGGCGTGACGCACATCCAGACGACCGGTACCTCCGTCGGCATCCTCTAGCAGCACCACCAGCTCGTTGCGAGCACAACCGCCGAGCAGCACCAGACAGCCAAGCAGCATACAGATCCGTGTCAGCACCCGCGGATCGGGCACGGCCGCGCGCAAGCCTGGTCCGTTCATGGTGCGACCTCGACCAGGAAGTAGGTACCGCGAACCCCGAGGATCGATGTTGGCGTATGCACCTCCATCTGGTCCTCACCCTGCTTGGCGAGCTGACCGGAACTCACCGCGAGGGTTCCACGCCGCAATCGGGAGATGAAGCGGCCCTGATGGGTGGTGGTATCGAAACGGAACGTGGCCAGCTCCAGGGTACTGTTGGGCCCGGCCGAGAAACGCGAGTTGTCCTTGAACGTCATGCCGATCCGACCGTCCTCGCCGGTGATGACAACGTCCGCTTGCTGCAATCCCAGGCCCGGCGCCGCGACCAGACGGGTCTCGCCACGCTGAACCTGGACCTCTCCCGCCACGAACTTCACCTGACCGATTTCCGCGCGTGCGGCCACGGCTACGAGCAGACCGAGGAGCAACGCCAGGCAGGTTGCACTTGTGCGAATGGATTCCATGATCCGACTCCCCCCACGAACTGATCTTTGAGTTGGTCTATGAGTTGAGCGACGAGCAGGCCGATGAGACGGCCGATCACACGCCCGAAGTGCCCGCGTGCCATCCACAAGCCATCCGGACAGGCTATAGTCTGCGCCAGAAAGCGCCACGATAATCGAAGACCGTCTGACGACCTGCGATGGTCCGCCGAGAATACGAGTCGTGGCCCAGATAGAGCGCAATCGACCCCGGTCGCCCCGGATCGACACTGCCCGATATTGGCTGAGGCACGCCGTTATCGCCGACCCGATACGCCCGTGAGCCATATGCACCACATCGCCATTCCGGCACGCCGAGAGGCACTGGCCAGCATCGAGGACGAGGTCGATGCCTTCGCCGGCCGCCATGGTATCAGCACCCAACTACGTCATCGCCTGAGCCTGGTGCTCGAGGAACTGGCCATGAACAGCGTCCTGCACGGCAATTGCCCGGAGGGATCACTGATCGAGATCTGGGTGCAATGGCACGCCCAGACCGTATCCGGTAGCCACGTGGAGATCCGTTACCTGGACTGCGGCATACCCTTCGACCCGACGCGCGACATCCCGGAGCGACCGGAGCGCGACAACGGCGGCTGGGGTTGGTCGATGATCCGGCGGTTCGGCGATCCCATCGACTATGAGCGCGACGCCGAACGCAACTGCATCCGCGTCACCCTGCGTTAGACCGCCTACGGGCCACGACCGATCGATTCATCTGAACGCCCTCGGCGAAGGCCACCAGGCGAGATGCAGGTTGCGTGGTCTGGCGACGCCGGCTCTCGCTACTCCCGGCTTGCTGTAAAGGGAAGCTAATCCGGCAGCGCGTAGCAGCCGAGCAGGCGCTCGAAGCCGAAATCCACGGGCAATCGCTCGCCGAGCCGCTGCAACCAGCGACGCTCACTGCCGGCCTGCGCGGAGTAGCCGGTCAGACGACTCTGCCGGGCCTTGAGCTCGAGTCGGAAACGGTGGATGACGATGGGGAAGGACTCATGCGCGCGTTCCACGCCAAGCGTGTCCAGCACCGCCTGCAACCGGTAGCCGGCGCGATTGGCCGGTCGCGAGTAGCGCTCGTAGCCACCACCGGTCATGCGCACCGACATCGACGAATGACGGGTGCTGAGGTCGATGGCCCCGTACTCGCTGCCGAGCACCACCCGGCTGTTCGCCGGCAGCCCCAGCACCGGCCGCACGATCTTGAGCAGCCTGCGTTCAGGATGCTCGGGCACCTCCACCGGCGTGGACACCAGCTCGATGGACGGGGCGGATCGGACCTGCCTGGCCGTCGGACCGCTCGCCCGGTCCTGAGTCTCGGCGCCGGTCGCCGGCGCGGCGCTACGACCCAGCTCGGCATATCCCGGCGTGAGGTCGGTGCTCTTGAGCCATTCGATCAGGGCGAACTCGACGAGCTCCGCGATCAGCGGTCTGAAACGTTGCAGATCGGTGGCGCCCGAGGCGGTCAACGCCGTGTGAAGCGCCATGCCCTCGAACTTCGGATTGCCGAGCGCCGCCTCCATCGCGCGCAAGCCCCTGAACATGCGTGGCGCGTTGCTCTCCAGCTGCGGACTCCACAGCGAATAGAGTCGACCGACACGCGGATCGTGAACCACGGTCAGTGACACCGCCTCGTCGAGGTTCAACGGCGCATCCAGCCAGAACAGCTTTGCCAACAGGAACAGCACTGCGCCTGCCGTGCAGGCCGCCAGCGCGAGCAGATCCGGCTGCGGCACGTCGAGCAGACTCGCCACCAGGCCCAGACTGCCTACGCAAAGCGCATAGACGGCCACGAAGGTAATCACTCTGAGCATCGCGTCGTGCGACTCCTCACCTCGAACATCCCGGGTACAGCAGACAACCGGGGCACAGACCCCGGG
>JAGRHX010001352.1 GCA_020444775.1 Gammaproteobacteria bacterium | reverse complement strand
CAGCTCTACCCCGAGCTGGATCTCTGGCGCACCGCCAAGCCATTCCTCGAGCAGTGGGTTCGCGAACGGGTCGGCGGCAGAGCGATCCTGCGCGAGCTCAAGCAACAGGCGCCACGCTGGGCCGAGACCCTGCCGCGTCTGCCGGTGTTGTTGCACGATGTCCTCAAGCAGAGCAGCGAGGGGCAACTACAGATGCGCCTCACCTCCGAGGACCTGACCGAGATAAGACGCGAGATCCGTCGCGCCAACCGGCGTACGGTGCAGTCGGTGGTCGGCGCCGCGCTGGTGATCTCTGCCGCGGCGGTATACGGGCTGAGCGGCTATCAACCGCATATGGTCTGGGGCGCGCCGCTGATGAGCTGGGTGCTGGGCGGCCTGGGGCTGTATCTGATCGTCAGCGGCGCCGGGGACTGATCCGGCGTCTCCATCGGCTTGTTCAATCGGTGGCGTCGCTGAACCAGCCATGCCGGGCCTTGGCATCCGTATCCGCGGCATGTTGGCCGTTGCCGATCTCGATCAGCGCGTCGACGGTGAGCAAGCGTATACCGCGTGCTTCGAATTCCGGGAGCCTGTCGGCCAGCGCGGCCAGGGTCTCCGGATGGGGATGGCCGATGGCCAGCGCCGTGCCGCGTCGGTCGGCGACCCTGATCAGCCGGTCCAGCTGCGCGTGGATGCGGGTCGGCTCGCGCGAGTTGTCCAGGAACACGTCGCGCTCGGCGACCCTCAGACCCGCTCGTTGCGCGAGCGTGGCGGCCACCGACCGAGCGCTGGTTCGACTGTCCAGGAACAACGGCACGCGCTGCAGGCGCAGGGTGGTCATGAGCAGACGCATGCTGACGCTGCTCTCGGTCAGACGGCTGCCTTCGTGATTGCTGATGCCACTGGCGTATGGCACGTCGCCGAAGGCGCTGACCAGTCGGCGAGCGATCTCGAACGGACCATGATCCAGACGTAGTCCACCCGGCGCAACCGCGGGGCGGCCACGAGCCTGCATTGGCATGTGGATGATGATCTGCTTGCCGTTGCGGTGTCCGAGCGTGGCGAGCGCGCGTGCGTAGGGAGTGTCCGGCAGGATGGCCAAGGTCAATGGATAGGGCATGCGAGCGAAGCCGCCGCCTATGCGATTGGAGTAGCCGAGGTCGTCGATGACGATTGCGACTGCTGGAGGGCTGGCTTCGGGTGGCAGCGGCGACACCGGCTCGATCGTCTGCGCCGCAGCAGGCAGCATACCGAGCAGCAGCAGGCAGAGCGCCGTCAGCAACGCGCACAGTCGCGCCCGACACGACCTGCCGGCCGCCCCCGTGCCGTGTCGGAGCAGCGACCTCGAGCTCGCGTCGCGGGTTGGGAGCGCTGCACATGAGCCAGAGCGCGCACTCGAATAGACCTGCCCTGAACTCATGCGCCTTGGTCCGTGCATGCCTCGACGGATACCCTGCCAGGATGGTCCGCAGCGGTTCAGCGCCGCGGATCAGGAACTCTTCTTCAGGATGTTGAGCCCTTTCAGCAGGTTCAGCGCCTCATAGAGCATATAATCGCGGCTGGCGAGCGAGCCCTGTTCAGGCTCGGCGGTGCCGTCGTCGACACGCGGCGACTCCGGCGGCGCCTCGCTATCGCTTTGCCGTTGCGGTTCGCCGCCGTCCGGCTCCAGATGGCGGCTGAGATCGCGCTCGGAGAGTCGTGCGCCGGCCGGTGCCTCCAGCTTGGAAACTCGTAGCCTGTCCACCACGATGTCCGGCTCGATGCCGCGCGCCTGGATGGAGCGCCCGTTTGGCGTGAAATAGCGCGCTGTGGTCAGCTTCAGCGCGGCGCCGTTGTCCATCGGCAGGATGGTCTGCACCGAACCCTTGCCGAAGGTCTTCTCGCCCATGATGACCGCGCGTCCGTGGTCTTGCAGCGCACCGGCCACGATCTCGGATGCCGAGGCTGATCCGCCGTTCACCAGCACGACCACAGGTGCGCCATCCAGCACGTCGGTGGGCTTGGCGTTGAATTTGAGCCTGGCGTCGTCCAAACGGCCGTCGGTGTATACGATCAGGCCCTTGGTGAGAAACGCATCGGAGACCGATACCGCAGCGCTGAGCACGCCGCCGGGATTGTTGCGCAGATCCAGCACCATGCCACGCAGCACACCGCCGTTCTCCTCGCGCAGCTTGTCGATGGCCTCACGCAAATTTTCGCCCGTACGGGTCTGGAACTGGGTGATACGGACGTAGCCGAAGCCGGACTCGAGGGTGCGTTGCTTGACGCTGCGCACGCGGATCCGGTCACGCACGATGGTGATGTCGAAAGGGCGGTCGCTGCCTTCGCGCACCACGGTCAAGGTGATCTCGGTGCCGGGCTTGCCGCGCATGATCTTGACCGCGTCGCTCAGAGCCATGCCCTTCACGGGGGTCTCGTTCAAACGGATGATGAGGTCGCCTGCTTCGATCCCCGCCCGTTGCGCGGGCGTGTCGTCTATGGGCGCGATGACCTTGACGAAGCCGTCCTCCATCACCACTTCGATGCCCAGCCCGCCAAACTCACCTTGCGTGCTGAATTGCAGATCCTTGAACGCCTCTTCATCGAGGTAGGCCGAATGCGGGTCTAGCCCGGTGAGCATGCCACTGATCGCCTC
>JAGRHX010001351.1 GCA_020444775.1 Gammaproteobacteria bacterium | reverse complement strand
TTCCTGGGCCACCGCACCGGGCCTTGCCAGGCTCAGCCAGGCACCCTCGAGGTGCCGCATCGGATACCACTGGCCAAGCTGGAAGCCGGTCTTTGTGCCCACTGCTTCGATCGCCAGGGTGCCGGCCCGGACCGTCTGCTCCTGGCTCTTCGCCGCCAGCAGCGCGCTGCGCGGACCGTCCGTCTCGCGACCTGAGGCCGCGGCGCTCTTCACCCCCGCCTCGCCTTCCTCGAGAAAGGCATCCTTCATCACCGTGGTCTTGACCAGACCGATGACCTCTTCGCCACCCCAGGCGTGATCGCGCAAGAAGTCGGTCACCTTCTCCAGACTGGTCTGACGGCCGCGGGTGGGATTACGCAGGAACACGGTGTCGTTGCACAGGCTGGCATAGGGCGCACCGCCACGGCGGGCCTGGTCCAGCACCGCGGGCGATACGTCACAGCGGATCTGCCTGCCGTCGCGAGTCACGACAAGCTGCGCCGGGCCGTCCTCGGCCAGGCTCAGGGTGTTCGTCTGCGGATCTGCATTCTCCAGATGGAAGCGCGATGCGCCCTGGCGGTCTGGATACTCGAGCACGAACCAGGTGTTGATACGCGGATTCAGGTTCAGCAGCGTCAGCCGCTGCGCGACGTCGCCGGCCGAGGACAGCTCGACCTGGCGGGTCTCGCGTCGTTGCTGAGCATCGAGAATCGACAGGTCGGTCTCACGGGCCTGCGGCGCGCTGCTCTGCAAGGCGGCTACGAATGCCGCGGCCAGGGGCGCCAATATAGGGAGGCGAAGCCGCCCGGATCCGCTGAATGCCCGAAATGCCATGATCACTCCGATTCGTGTGCCGCATCTGATTTCGTGATCTCGGTCAAAGTCTGATGCGCTTTAGGACGAAACCGGGCAGGTGGCGGATGATCAGCATGATCGGCCACCAGAACAACGGCACATAGACCACGTCACGACGCCGCTCGATCGCCTTGCAGATGCCGGCGGCGACGTCGTCCGCAGACGCCCACAGCGGCCCCTTGTCGAAGTCCCGGGTCATCGGCGTGTCGACGAAGCCAGGCTTGATGCACAGCACCTGCACGCCATGCGCGTGCAGTCGCTGGCCCAGACCGTCCAGGAAGGTGCTGACCGCGGCCTTGGCCGCGCCGTACACGTAGTTCGAGGCCCGACCGCGATCACCCGCGACCGAGGAGATCACCGCAATCGATCCCTCCCGCTGCTGCTCGAATCGGTTCGCGAGATCGGTCAACAAGCGGATCACGCTCAACGTGTTGACCTCGAAGGCCTCGGCCGCGGCATCGACCGAGAGCTCGCAGCGTCTCTGGTCGGGCAAGGTGCCGTGCGCGATCAAGGCCACATCGACCCGGCCGAGCTGTTCGAAGGCCCGCCCCAGCACCTGCGCATGGCGCGCCGAGTCACGCACGTCGAGCAGACTGGTCTGGACCTGTGTCGCGCCGCGCACCCGCAGGTCATCCGCCACCGCCTGCAGCAGCGGCTCGTTGCGCGCGATCAGGACCAGGCGGGCACCGCGGCTCGCGTAGCGACGCGCCACCGCCTGAGCGATGGCCGAGGTGGCGCCGATGATCAGCACCTGGGGAGGACGGTTCATGGTCGAGCTCGTCTGCGCTTGTCAGCGGATCAGGTTCTGGGCAGGCTCCGCACGAATCGTTGCCGGATCCGGCGAGCGGCGCCAGGACCGCTCAGCCCGGCATCACCCGCCGCCAGAAGCTGGAGGAGAAGCGCGGGTCGTGGAATGCCTTCGCGGCCGCGGCACGTGAATAGCCCGACGCGAACATCTCGGCCGACATTCGCGCGTCCTTGGCCGGATACAGCGCGCCACCGGCCCGGGCCACCGTCTCGTCCAGCTCCCTCAGCAGACGCAGCGTGCGATCGCCACGGAACGGGAAGTCCAGTGCCAGGCTCAGTCCAGGTCGCGGAAAGGACAGCATCCCGGTTGACGGCCGATCGCCGAGCTTTTTGAGCACCGTCAAGAACGAGCCTTCGCCAGCGGCAGCAATCCGCTCGAGCAACCGACGGATGGCGCCGCCGGCATCGGGCTCCGGCACCACGCACTGGTACTGCAGGAAACCGCGTGGCCCATACAGACGATTCCAGCCCAGAACAGCATCCAGAGGATAGTGGAAGGCATCGTAGCTCATGCGTCTGCGTGTCACGCCACGCGCGTGGCGCGCGTGGATGAGCGCGTTGAAGATCCGCAGGCTGCAGGCGTTCAAGGGTGACAGCGGCGGCGTCAGCGGCACCCGCACGGCACGCCGCGGCGGCCGCCGCGGACCCACGCTGGCGGTGCTGGCATGATTGGCGCGCATCAGATAACCACGACCCAGATGCGGGCCGCGGGCCAGACAATCGATCCAGGCGGCGATGTACTCGTGACCCTGTTCGGCCTGCTGCGACTGTTCGAGCACCTGATCCAGATTGGCGCAGGGCAGGAACTCGACCTCCAGATCCGGGGTCGGGACGCGACGCAACGCGATCTCCGCCCAGGTGACCAGACCGGTCAGACCCAGCCCGCCGATCGTGGCCGCGAACCAGTCGGCGTTGTGCTCGGCCGAGCAGAGCAGCCGCTCGCCGTCGGAGCGCAGCAGCTCCAAGCAGGTCACATGGCAACCAAAGCTGCCGACGCGATGATGGTTCTTGCCGTGCACGTCGTTGGCCAGCGCGCCACCAACGGTCACGAAACGGGTCCCCGGGGTGGTCGGCAGCACCAGACCGTGTGGATGGATGAGCGCGTTGATCTCGCCGAGCAGGACACCCGACTCACAGCGCAGCAGCGCGCGCTGCGGATCGAAGCGGATGAACCGGTCCAGTCCGCGGGTGTCGAGCAGCAGACCGCCTTCGTTCAGGCAGCTGTCACCGTAACTGCGACCGTTGCCGAACGGCAGCAGACCCGCTTCACCAACGTCAGCGATCGGTAGCGGGTCGAACCGCGAGTGCATACGTCGGGCGCGTTGCTCGGTCCGCGGATAGCGGCCCCAGGATTGATGATTCGTCTGACCCACAGGCGCCTCGTGCGTGGCGCCGTCGGGTTGGTCACAGCGCGCACAACAAAGTCAGGAACACGAGCCCGATGATGCACTGGCTGGTGCGGTTGGTGGCCGCGAACACCACCGGGTCATCGTGCATCTGACCGCGGTGAGCGAGCAGCCAGGCGTGACTTATCCAGTACAACAACAACGGACAGGCAAGCCACATGACCTCGGGTGTGGAATATAACGACCGGGCAGTCTCGGAGTTGATGTACTGCGCCAGGACCGCGACGGAAAGGTAGCCACTCGCGCCGCCCAGCGCCAGCAATAGCAGCCGGTCCTCACCTTCGTAGGCCCGCAGCTTCACCACACGACCGTCCGGGCTGCGCGCCGCGTCGAGCTCGGTGAAGCGCTTGAGCATCGCAAGGCTGAGGAAGATGAACAGGGCAAAGGCCAGCATCGACGAGGACACCGCCACCCCGACCGCGGCCGAGCCGGCCAGGATCCGCACGCCGTACAGCCCGGACAGGGTGATCGCGTCGAGCAGCACGATGCGCTTGAGGCAGAAGGAGTAGGCCAGGGTCAGCATCAGATAGGTGCCGAGAATCAACATGAACTCCGGCGGCAGATGGAGTCCTATGGCAACGCTCGCGCCGAGCAGCGCAGGTGCCAGCCAGAAGCCATGGCCCAGCGCCAGCGCGCCGCTTGCAAACGGTCGCAGGCGCTTGCGCGGGTGCCGTCGGTCCGCCTCCAGATCCAACAGGTCGTTGAGCACATAGGCACTGGATGCGGCCAGGCTGAAGGCCATGAAGGCGAGCAGCGCCGCGCCCAGCAGGGTCGGCGCCAGCGAGATGTGCGCGGCCAGCACCGGCACCAGAACCAGCAGATTCTTCGACCACTGGTGAGGGCGCAGCGCGCGCAACAGCGCGCGGACCACGCCACCGGGCGCTTCGAAATGGTTCTGAAGGGACACGCTG
>JAGRHX010000098.1 GCA_020444775.1 Gammaproteobacteria bacterium | reverse complement strand
GCTGAGCTCACCGCCGCCGCGTGCGCACAGCCGCAGTGGAGGCGAAGCCCGCGCGTACAGGGAGACCGGAAGCCGAAACCGACGGGCAGTGGGGCGACTGCCGAAGCTTGAGCGGGGATCCGCACTCAAGCGCTGCCCGCCGCGCCGATACAGGATGCGGACCCATTTCAGGAGGATTCGAACCGTGCATCCACGCCTGCGACTTCCGCTGCTGGCCTTGTCATTGCTCGCGATGTCTCAAACCGTCTGCCATGCCCAGCAGAAGGCGGTGACCGACACCGGCGAAGAGATCATCTTGTACAAAAACGGCACCTGGTCCTATGTAGACGCGAACAAGGCGCCGCCGCCGGTCGAGGTCAATCCCACCCGCTTCGAAAAGCCCGAGTCGGCCAGCTTCCTGCTGAAGAGCTCCAACATCGGCATGGGCGTATGGCTCGACCCGAAGCAGTGGAAGTTCAAGAAGGGCAAACCCGGCGACGCGGCCGAGTACAACCTCGTCAACGGTGAGCTGTACGGCATACTGATCACCGAGCAGGTGCCGATCCCGATGGAGTCCTGGCCTGAGATCGCCTTGCAGAACGGCCGTGAAGCGGCGCCTGATGCCAGAATCGTCAAGCAGGAGAAGCGCTCGGTCAACGGTCTGGACGTACTGCACATGCGCATCGATGCCACCGTCTCGGGCATCGCCATCTCCTACTTCGGCTACTATTACTCGGGCGCCGAGGGGTCCGTGCAATTCCTCGCCTACACCGGACAGAATCTGCTGGAGCAGAACATTCCAGCGGTGGAGTCGCTGCTCAATGGTCTGGTCGCGCTACCTTGATGAACGCGTCTCGATAGGGTAGCCGCTTGATTTCGAGGCGCGGTCCGCGGTTGAGCGCATGCAGAAGGCCTGGCGACTCACGGGCCGTTGGCGTCCCGCGGCAGTCTGACCGCGTCAACGGCGCCGCGCACCGCGACCGGGCCCCAGCCGGAGGAGGCAATACCCATGCGATTCGTCATCTATGGAGCCGGCGGTGTCGGCGGCGTCATCGGCGCGCAGCTCTTCAAGGGCGGCGAGGACGTGGTGCTCATCGCCCGCGGCGCGCATCTGACTGCCGTGCAGCGTGACGGTCTGCATCTTCAGACCCCCGCCCTCGACGAGCGTCTGGCGATCCCCGCCGTCGAGCATCCATCGCAGGTCGCGGCACACCCCGACAATGTATTCATCCTGACCTGCAAATCACAGCACACGCGTGGCGCGCTCGAGGACCTGCGCGCCACGCACGGCGACCAGGTCGCGGTGGTCTGTGGTCAAAACGGTGTCGTCAATGAGCGAGCCGCGCTGCGGCGCTTCGCCCGCGTTTACGCAATGCTGATCTATCTGCCCGCACAGATGATCGACCCCGGTCACATTCAGTGCCACGCCAAGCGCAGCTACGGCGTGCTCGATGTCGGACGCTATCCCGGCAGCGTGGACGGGGTGTGCCGGGAACTCGCGCGGCGCCTCGAGGCGGTGAACTTCAGCGTTCGGCCCGACCCCCACGTCATGCGACTCAAGTACGCAAAGCTGCTCAGCAATCTGAACAACGCGCTCGATGCCATCACCAGCAAGGGTCCCGGCTATGAGGCGCTTCGATCGGCCGCCTGCACAGAGGGCGAGGCCTGCCTGCGGGCCGCCGGCATCGAATGGGCGAGCGCCGAGGACATCGAGCAACGTCTTAAAGATGTGTACGAGCACGGCGAGATCCCAGGTGCCACCCGCGTAGGCGGCTCCTCGCGCCAGAGCCTGCTGCGGGGCACGGGCGACATCGAGGCCGATTACCTGAACGGTGAGATCGTGCAGCTCGGCCGTCTGCACGATGTCCCCACACCGGTCAACAGCGTGCTGCAACGACTCGCGGTGGACCTCGCGCTGCGCAAGGCGCAGCCGGGCAGTATCGATATCGAGACCGTGCAGAGGCTGGTCGAGGCCGAGCGGTCCGCGCAGCGCCGCTGAGCAGGGCTGGTGGTGCGCACGACGCGCCAGTGCGAAACACGGCTCGCGCGCAGCGCGCAACGGCTGCACGACGCCGCTTGAGCTTTGCCTGCTCGACGCCTATGCTCGACGACCAGGCAGTTCCAGCTACGGTTATCGACCGTGACAAGCTCCACTCCATCGCAACTCGACGGCCGGGACGATCGGAACGATCGAATCGAGTCGCTGCTGCTCAAGGACGAGGTTTCGGAATTCCTACACCAGGAAGCCGATCTGCTCGATGAGCGGCGCTTCGACGAATGGCTCGCGCTGCTCGCAGACGACTTGATCTACGTGATGCCCATCCGCTTGAACGTGAGCTTCGCCGATCACGACGAGCGAAGCATCACTCGCGCCGGCGAGGAGACCTGCTGGTTCGACGAGGGCAAGCGTACGCTCGAGAAGCGCGTCGCGCAGATCCGAACAGGTGTGCACTGGGCCGAGGAGCCCTTCTCCCGCGTCAGTCATCTGGTCTCGAACATCCGCATCCGCGCTGTTCGACCGAGCGTGCCCGCGGTACAGGAGGTGGACGTGAGCTGTCGCTTTCTGGTCTACCGCAATCGGGTCGAGACCGAGACCGACTTCTTCGTCGGCCGCCGCGAGGACACCTTGCGCCGCAATGGCGACAGCTGGTTGATCGCGCAGCGCAGGCTATTGCTCGACCAGAATGTGCTGCTCGCCAAGAACCTGACGGTGATGTTCTGATGACCCGTTACGTCGCCCCCAAACGTACCGTCCAGCCGCTGGATCCCGGTCTGGTGGATGCCGACAACGGCATCATCAGTCGGGAGATATTCGTCAACCCCGAAATCTTCGAAGCCGAGCTCGAGCTGGTGTTCGCGCGCGCCTGGCACTTCCTGGGCCACGAGAGCCAAGTGCGCGAGCCCGGTGATTTCTTCAACTCTCGTATCGGTACCGAATCGGTGCTGCTGACTCGCGACTCTAAAGGCGAGCTGCACGGGTTGCTCAACACCTGCCGGCACCGTGGCATGAAGGTCTGTCGCTACGACGAGGGCAACACGCTCGACTTCACCTGCCCCTACCACGGCTGGAGCTACTCGACCGACGGTGAGCTGGTGAGCGTCGCGGGCGAGCTGCTGGGCGTGCCGCACTACCGCGCCGGCTACGGTGGCAAGCTGGACCGGTCACAGTGGGGACTGATTCCGGTCGCCCAGCTCGAGAACTACCACGGACTGATCTTTGCCACCTGGGACCCAGAGGCACCGCCCTTTGCCGAGTACGTGGGGGACTTTCGCTACTGGCTGGACAATCTCGCCGCCTCCAGCGCCGGCGAGCTCGGCCGGGTGGAGGTCTTTCGCGGCGTGCAGAAGTGGCGCATCCGCTCGAACTGGAAATTCGTCTCCGAGAACTTCCTCGGCGACAACTATCACGGCCCGCCGTCACACGCCTCGGTGGATGCGGTGGGCATCGGACCCGGCGGCACCTCTGGCGCGACCCGGCACGGGGCCAGGGACAAGCCACGCAGCGTCGCATCGACATCCTTCACCCACCTGGGCCATGGTGGCGTGACCAGCATCGACTACGCGTGGGGTTATCCCTCGTTCGAGGAACCCGAGCTCGACGCCTATTTTGCGCGGCGCTGGGAAGAACGGGTCGCACGCCTCGAACGCGAGGGTCGTCCGATTGGCGGGCTCGGCCCATCGACCCTGTTCCCGAGCATGTCGCTGCACGCGGGCGCATTCCCAAGGGCGCTGATCGTCGCGCATCCGGTCAGTCCCACGGAGACCGAGGTATGGCGTTGGTTCCTCGTCGACAGCGATCTGCCGAGCGATGCGCGCGACTGGATGCGCCGCTGGTATCTGCGTTATTCGGGCCCGGGCGGGCTGGTCGAGCAGGATGACATGGAGAATTGGGACTACGCGACCGCGGCCAGTAAAGGCACGATTGCGAGGCGCTACCCGTACAACTATCAGCTCGGCCTGGACATGGCCAATCCCAGTCGACTACACGGTGCCGTCGAGTCCTCGTACTTCATGACGGAGGAGAACGCGCGTAACTACTATCGTCGCTGGGCGCAGATGATGTCGGGCGCATCCTGGGACGAGCTGATGCGCGAGGAATCCGAATGAGCATTCGTGTGCTGGTGGATCGCGACCTGTGCTGCGGCTACGCAATCTGTCTGGAGACAGCGCCGGAGGTGTTCGATCTGGACGACGATGACATCGCCGTGGTCATCGCGGATTCCACAAGTATCGAAGCGGACATCGAGGCCGTCGAGCTGGCGGTAAAACGCTGCCCACGGGACGCGATCCGGATCGAGCGAGACACCTGACAAGACACCCGATCGGCATCCGGCCATGGTGTACCGAGGTTGCACTCGACGCCAAGCTGGCCAACAATCGGGTCAGGAAGCACGATCTCGACGATATGGTTTGGAGTCGCGGTGGGTTTCTAGACCCACGATGATTCCGCAAGACGCCGGTCTCCCGGCCACCTGCAGAGCGCGCCGATCGACGAAACCATAGGTCATCATCGTCCGCACAGCTACGCGTGGAGCCCACCATGACCGACGTCTACGTGGTCGCAATCGACGACAGCAAGGAAAGCGCGAAGGCCGCAAGCTATGCGTTGCAGTGCGCAACAGCCGCCGGCGCGGAGCTGAAGATCCTGCACGTGCTGGAATGGTCGCCGTACACCTTCCTCACTCCGGAGGAACTGTCGGAACGACACAAGCGACGCGCGGAGGAGCTCACACGAGCCCAGAGCGCGATCTGCGATCCGCTGGTCAAATCCCTTGGTGCCAGCTCGGTGCCGATCGACACCGAAGTCCGCTACGGCAACATCGCCGATGTAATCAAGACCTATTGTGATGAGGTCAAGGCGTCGCAGCTGTTCCTGGGGCGTCATTCCGGCAGTCGCATCGGCACGCGGATATTCGGCTCGGTACCCGCGACGGTCATCCAGATCTCCGACGTCCCGGTCACGGTCGTTCCCTAGGGATCCCTTGCTCCGTCCGATCGAGTCTACAAGGAAAACGACCATGCGACTGAAAACGTTGACGGGCATCGTGGGATTTCTTCCAGTCACCGTGCTGGCGCAGGAGCCCGCGCAACGGACGATGGACGAGCGGATCAGCGAGGCCATCGCCCCCATCATCAATCCATTCGTCGGTTTCATCTTCTCACCGCTGCCCGGTTCCGAGGCCCTGCTCGGCACCGCTTTCCCGTGGATCGTGCTGTGGCTGGTGGTCGCCGCGGCGATCTTCACGGTCTACTTCGGCTTCATCCAGTTCCGCGGATTCGGTCACTCGGTTGCCCTGGTGCGGGGCGACTACTTCGATCCCAAGGACGCTGGCGAGGTAACCCCCTTCCAGGCATTGGCGACGGCGCTTTCCGGCACCGTGGGTCTGGGCAACATCGCCGGTGTCGGCGTGGCGGTATACCTGGGCGGCCCGGGCGCTACGTTCTGGATGATCCTGGCGGGCCTGATGGGCATGGCGGCGAAGTTCACCGAGTGCATACTCGGCGTCCACTATCGCCGACAGCTGCCAGACGGAACCGTGTCGGGCGGCCCCATGTACTATCTCTCCCAGGGCCTTGCCGAACGCGGTATGGGTGGTCTCGGCAGGGTTCTTGCCGCGTTGTTCGCAATCTGCTGCATCGGCGGCGCATTCGGCGGCGGCAACATGTTCCAGGCCAATCAATCGGCCAGGCAGATCGCGAGCATCTTCCCCTTCTTCGAGAACAACGGCTTCATCTTCGGCGTGATCATGGCGGTGATCGTGGCGCTCGTGATCATCGGCGGTATCAAGTCCATCGCACGGGTCACCGAGCGTGTGGTGCCCTTCATGGCCATCGTGTACGTCGGCTCGGCGCTGCTCATCATCGGCTTGAACATCGGAGAGATCGGCACCGCCTTCGGCGCCATCATCAACGGTGCTTTCGCGCCGACCGCGGTAGCCGGCGGCGCGGTCGGCGCGCTCATCCAGGGCTTCAAACGCGCCGCTTTCTCCAACGAGGCGGGTATCGGCTCAGCCTCGATCGCCCACTCGGCGGTGCAGACCAAGCACCCGGCAACCGAAGGCTACGTGGCGCTGCTCGAGCCTTTCATCGATACCGTGGTGATCTGCACCATGACCTCGCTGGTCATCGTCATCACCGGCGCTTGGGTACCCGACAGCGGTGTCACCGGCATCGCCCTGACCGCGAAGGCCTTCTCCAGCAATTGGGGCGGATTCAACTACGTGCTCGCCATCGCCGCGATTCTGTTCGCGTTCTCGACGATGATTTCCTGGTCTTACTATGGGCTCAAGGCGTGGACCTATCTGTTTGGCGAGGGCGCAATCAAGGAGGCGCTGTTCAAGCTCCTGTTCTGCGTGTTCGTCGTCATCGGCGCCTCGATGGGGCTTGGCCCGGTCATCGATTTCTCCGACGCCATGATCTTCATCATGTCGATTCCGAACCTCATCGGTCTGTACCTGCTGGCGCCGATCGTCCGCAATGAACTGGACCGTTTTGATCGCGACCTCGCCACGGGCGCGGTCAAGCTGACTCGCGGCAAGTGATGGGGGCACGATGAGCAAGATGGATCGTCGGCAGCTGGCCAATGCCGTTCGTGCATTGTCGATGGACGCGGTGGAAGCGGCCAAGTCCGGTCATCCGGGCATGCCGATGGG
>JAGRHX010001350.1 GCA_020444775.1 Gammaproteobacteria bacterium | reverse complement strand
GGCTCGCTCGTTACCCGGTCGATGCTCGTCAGCAGATCCTGCCAGTGCCCGACTCGATACCGCAGGTCGGGGTCGAGATTCAATCGTTCGAGGAACTCGGCACGCTCGGCGTCCCCGAGCGTGCCGAGCACGTACTCGGCGGCGAGAATGTCCAGATCGTCGTTCATGGCGGCTCCACGCTCGCCCGAAGTCGCAGCAGGGCTCGTCGAATCCAGCTCTTCACGGTGCCCACCGGGTGCTCCAGGAGCCGCGCAATCTCCTCGTGCGACAGGCCTCGGTAATAGGCGAGCAGCAGCGCTTGCCGCGGCTCCGGCTCCAGAGTCGCAAGACAGCGTTGCACTTCGGCGCTGAGCAGATTCTCCAGCAGCGTGTCCTCCGTAGAACGGCCGTCGCTGCCGAGCGCGCTCGCGACACTGTCCGCGCGGCGCTCGTCGAGCAGCGCATGCGTGTCGGCCAGCAGCATCTTTCCCTGCGCGGACTGCTGGCGCCGCCGGTCGATTGCCTTGTGGCGGGCAATGGTACACATCCATCCCAGTACCGAGGCGTTCGGGCGCTGGCTCGCCGCGCTGGTCCAGACCTGCACATAGGCATCCTGCAGCGCGTCCTCGGCCGCGCTCCGATCGCCGAGGATCCGCAAGGTTATCGAGAACAGCAGTCTGCTGGTCTGGTCGTACAGCTGCTTGAAGGCTTCCCGATCCCCCGCCGCCGATCGCTCGAGCAAGGAGCCGAGCCGCCGGGCACGCTCATCGAGCAGATCCGGGTCAGCGTTCACGTTCGAGGCTTCATCCGCCGAGTCTGGCCGGTCGCAATCGGGCTCCTCCGAAGCGACTCGTTGCTCGCGATCGGGAACCTCGCGGGATCCGATGTGCTGCCCACCACGGGCGCGCATGCTGGTCACGGTCGGACCACCTCCTTGGTTGTGTCCGTGTCGCCGGCGTCCGCGTTCGTGAGCCGGACCTGGACCAGGTCAAGGGACCTCACGGCGTCTGAACCATCTCGGCGCCTGTACACGCCTGGGCCGCGCGTGGATCACCATGGGCCGATCGGTCGGCGACGCAGGTAGCTGCCGCTGACGCCGTGCGTACGCTCGGGTTGGCAGATTGCACTCGGTCGCCATTCAATCGTGCCGCATGCCGCCGTCGATGTTGATGGTCTGGCCGGTGACATACGCGGCCGCGTCAGAGACCAGGAACTCCGCGACACCGGCTACGTCCGCCGGCGTGGCGGCGCGGCCCAAGGGTATCGCGGCGATACGTTCGGCGATGGCCGCGCCCTTCGGCAGGGCACGCAGCTCACCGCGCTGCGCATCGATCTTGGTCCACATGTCGGTGCTGACAATCCCGGGAGCCAGCGCATTGACCGTGATCCCGTGCGGCGCCAGGGCCAGTGCCATCGAGCGGGTCAGAGACATCACCGCCGCCTTGCTCGCGGCATAGGCCACCATGTCCGGAACACCGACCCGGGCCGCCACCGAAGCGGTGTTGACGATGCGCCCGGAACGACGTGCGACCATCGCCCGTGCCACCGCCTGGGCACACAGGAAGGCGCCCTTGGCGTTGACTGCCATGGTGCGGTCCCAATCCGCCTCGGTAGCCTCCAGGAAGGGCATCACCTCGATGATCCCGGCGTTGTTGAAGAACGCATCGATCCGACCGTGACGGTCCACGGTCTGCGCGACCATCTGCTGCACCTGGGCGCTCTGTGTCACGTCCACGTGCAGGATGTCGCAGCTTGCCCCCCGCTCGCGCACTGCCTGAGCGGCCATCGCCAGCGCCTCATCGAGCACATCGGTCAGCACCAGCACGCTACCGGGACGCGCGAGCTGCTCGGCAATCGTCCGCCCGATACCCCGCGCCGCGCCGGTTATCAGGATCACCCTATCGGTTTCAGTCATCTTGCTCCAACTCCTCGCCCGGTCTGTTCGATAATCCACTGCTCAGCCGTCAATCGATGGCTTGTCCCCCGGTACGCAATGCCTTGGGGCCGCGATCGAGATGACCTCAGCGTGACTCTCAGCGTGACCCTCAGCGTGACCCTCTGTCCAGCTCGTAGTCTCGCAGTGTGTCCTGATTGAGGCTCACACCCAGACCGGGGGCGTCAGGTACCCGGGCGAACGGACCGGTCAGGTTGCCATCGCCCTCGAACAGCGGTGCCTCCAGATCGAAATAGAAACGTTCCAGCCAGCGCGACTGGCCGGTGTGGGCGAGCAGGTGCAGGGTCGCGAGCAGCCCGGGGCCCATGTACGGGGAGTGGGCGGCCAGCTCCACGTTGTAGTGGCGGGCGAGAGTGGCGACCTGCAGGAACTCGCCAATGCCACCGACCCGGGTCACGCTGGGCTGCGCGTAACACACAGCACCAGCTTCGAGCATGGCCCGGAACCGGACCGCGGTGGAGATGCTCTCGCCGCTGGCCAGATCGACCCCGCCCTCACGCTGCACGCGGTGCAGCGCGGCGAAATCGTCCGGCGGCCAGACCGGCTCTTCCAGCCACAAGATGTCGTACTCGCGCATCTGTCGAGCATGGTCGATGGCGTCGAGCGCAGACCACGCACAGTTGACGTCGACTGTGATCGGCACCCGTTGCTGGACGACCGACTGCGCCAGTCGCACGCTCGGGGCGCTGCTCTGATGCAGCTTGATCATGCTATAGCCTTCGTCCAGCGCCTTCTGACACTCTTCGGCAATCCGGTCGTGACCCTCGGGATGCCGGACCAGGCTGGCGTAGACCGGCAGCTCGCGTCGGGCGGCGCCACCGAGCAGATCGCACAACGGCAGCCCCGCCCGCTTGCCAGCCAGGTCCCACAGCGCGATCTCGAT
>JAGRHX010001349.1 GCA_020444775.1 Gammaproteobacteria bacterium | reverse complement strand
GAGGTGGGCTCGTCGAACAGCATGACCTGTGGCTGCATGCACAGCGCTCGCGCGATCGCGACCCGCTGTTGTTGACCGCCGGACAACTCGGCGGGATAGGCTGCATGCTTCTCCGCGATGCCGACCTTCTCCAGCAGGCTCAGCGCCCGGTCGCGGACCTCGGCACGCGGCTGCTTGAGGACATGCACCGGACCTTCCATGACGTTGCCGAGCACGGTCATGTGGGTCCAGAGATTGAAGCTCTGGAAGACCATGCCCAGGCGCGTGCGAATGCGCTCGATCTGACGCGGGTTGCTCAGCATCGGCCGGCCATGACGGTCGCTGCGTATGGCGATCTCCTCGCCGCCGACCACCACCCTGCCGCTGTCGGGTGTCTCCAGGAGGTTGAGACAACGCAAGAAGGTGCTCTTGCCGGACCCGCTGCTGCCGATGATGGAGATGACGTCCTTCTCGCGTGCGCTCAGGCTGATGCCCTTGAGGACCTCCAACGAGCCGAATCGCTTGTGAATGTCCTCCGCCAGCAACGCAACCGGTGCCGATGTCATCTCACGCGCCTCACGAGCGGGTTCCTGTCCGACCTTCAATGGCTACGGTATTCCTAATCCGGGCCTCAGACAACGACCTGGGTCGGTGTGCTGGTGGATTCTTGTGACGTCGGTGGTCCGATTCGTGTCGGCACGATTCATGGTATCGACTGTCGGATCACGAGCAGCGTACCCCGGCACGCTGCCCTGTCCGTTGTGGTTCGAGCAGCGCAGCGTGCCGAGAGGGCATCCATCAGCCTTTCATGCCAGCCTTCGCCGCTGCCGGGTGCAGACTCGCCGCCGCGCTCGGTCTGGCGTCCATGCGTTCGAACCAGGCGGTCAGGTTCTTCAGCGAGGGATCGATCTTCTGATTGACGCCGGCTGCGAAATCGGTGCAGCAGTACAGCACCAGATCGGCGATCGTCAGCCGGGCACCACAGATGAAGCTCTTGCCCGCCATCAGTGGATCCAGCCACTTGAGACCGTCCTGGGCACATTGCTTGAACCCTTCGGCCGCTTCGGGCATGCAGCGCATGCGGTTCTGGAACAGCTTGAGCCCTTCGGCGAAGCGGAAGCCGTTGTACATGTACTCGGTGATCTTCTGCTCGATGCGGCGGTTCCACATACGCGTCTCGGCACGCTCCTCGGCGGTGGACCCGATGAGCGGCGGTGTCGGGTGCATCTCTTCCAGGTAGTCGCAGATGACCACGGTCTCGGCGATCACGCTGCCGTCATCCAGCTCCAGCGCCGGCATCTGTCCGCCCGGGTTCTTGGCCGTGTAGGGGCCCTGGCGATTCTCGCCGCCCATCAGGTCGTGCTCCACACGTGGCAGCTCGAGTCCTTTCTCGGCCAGGAACATGCGCACCATGCGCGGGTTGGGTCCGAACGAGTTCAGCAGTTTCATGGTTGTCTCCGGTGGGTCGGTCGGTGGCCCGCAGGTTGGCGGGCGCTGGGGTTGAGCACGTGGTGTCGGGCCTTGGCTGCCGAGCGCGGGCTCAGCAGCCTATGGCGTACGCAGAGCGCCGCGGATCCGCGCCGGCGCAACGTATGCCGCTGACGAGATCGCAATGGATCGTGCAGACCGAGCCGGCGCGCCAGTCGCGCTGCGGCCAGCGCTGCACGTCGTGACCGAGGGCACGCAGCGCCTCGCCACAATCGTCGGCGATGGCCTGCTCCAGGGTCAGCCGTGCCGGCAGGTAGGTGTGCGGGATGGCCGAGGCCGGCCAGCTGTAGCTGGCAAAGCGTGGGGCTTCCACCGCGGCCTGCGGCGACATGCCGAACACGCTCAGGTTCAGCAGCACCTGCAGCTGCGCCTGACCGAGCACCTCGCTGCCGGGTGAGCCGATCGGCGTGACCGAGCGGCCGGGTTCGATTGCGAGCATCGGGTTGGCCGACATGCGCGGCCGCCAGCCGCCCTCGACCCGGCCTGGGTGGTCGGCGTCGGTATGTCCGCGCGACCCCCACATCGAGGTGGTGATCCCGGTGCCGGGCACCACCCGGCCGGAGATGGTCGGGTCGCTGGGCGTCGCCGAGCAGACGTTGCCGGCAGAGTCGACCACGCAGAAGTACGAGGTCTCGAGATTCGATGCGGCCGCCGGCGCTGGTCCGGCGCTCGGATCGGCTCGCCAGGCTGGCGGGGTGCGGCCGCCCAGCGCCGCGGCCGCGGGCATGCCCGGACTCGCGCGGCCAGATTCGATACGCGCCCGCTGACAGGCCACCCGTTCGTCGCTGAGCAGCTCGGCCAACGGTATCTCGATACGTGCCGGATCGCCGAACCAGGCTTCGCGATCGGCGGCCGCGAGCTTCAACGCCTCGACCACGGTGTGCACGTAGGCCGTGCTGTTGTGGCCCATGCCGGCCAGCTCGAAGCCGTCGAGAATGCGCGCGGCCTGCAGCACCAACGGGCCCTGACTCCAGGGGCCACAGCCGTGCAGGGTCAGTGCGCCGAAGCGGGCCTGCACCGGCTCCTCGACCTGGGCGCGAAACTCCGCGAGATCGGCGCGCGTCATGAAGCCGCCGTGCTGGCGCTGCTGTTCGACGATCGCCGCGGCGATGTCGCCCTCGTAGAAGGCACGTCGGGCCGCGCGTATGCCCTGCGCGCGGTTGCCCCCAGCGACC
>JAGRHX010001348.1 GCA_020444775.1 Gammaproteobacteria bacterium | reverse complement strand
TACACGGTCGAGCGGCGCGCGCTGCGGCCAGACGGCGTGGTGCAGTGGCTGCGCATGACCGCGACCACGCTGCGCGGCGTGGGCGACGTGGCGCGCACCCTCGCGATGTTCGAGGGCACCACCGAGCGGCGCGAGGAGGCGATCGCCCTCGCCGAGGCGCGCGCGCAGGCCGGAGTCGTCCATGACCCGCGCCAGAGCCTGACCGAGCGCGGCCTCATCGCCGGGTTCGACCAGCAGGCCTGCCTGTGGCGGCACGGTTTGCGCGATAGCGCCGGCGCGCGTGCTGATGATGGGTAGACCGCTGGCCAAGGCCTCGGCGAGCGCCATGCCATAACCTTCCATGTACGAAGCCAGCACGAACGCGTCGGCGCTGGCGTAGCAGACTGTCAAGGCGCGATCGTCCAGCTCGCCGAGCAGCAGCACGCGCTGCTCCAGGTCCGTGGCGGCAATCAGCCGTCGCAGCGATTGTACGGTGAGTGGATCGCGTGCCAGGCTGCCCACGCAGCGCAATTGCCAGGCCCGGTCACGCAGCCCCGCGAGCGAGCGAACCAGCACCGCGTGGCCCTTGCGTGGCACCACGCTGCCGACGCACAGCAGTTGGAGCGTGCCGTCGGTGCCGCCGCGCGCACGGACACGACGCTGCGTGCCCGGCCTCACCACAGCCAGACGAGCCGGCGCCACGCCGTATCCGGCCAGTAGCGCAGCGGTGCTCTCACTGGTGACGATCACCCGCCTGACGGCCGCCAGTGCTCGTCGCTCCTGGCTGGCAAGCCGCTGCGCCAGCGCGGGCGCAAGCCCCGTTTCAAGCGCGAGCGGATGGTGGATCAGTGCCACCAGCCGAAGCCTTGCCGCATGCGCGTGCAGCTCATCGGGCAATGCACCGAGTGCGAGCCCGTCGATCACGACAGTGGCGTTCGACGCAAGTCCTGCCAGCACGCTTGCGGCGGCCGCCCGCGCTGTCGGGTCTGGCAGCGGGAAACCGGCGTCGAGCCGATGCAGACGCACCTGCCAGCCCAGCGCGCTCAGCTGGTCCAGGATCTCACGGTCGTAGGCGTAGCCGCCGGTGGCGGTCATCGGATCGCCCGGCAGCAGGAACTCGAGTGACCCCGCCATCGAGACGGCCGGCGCTCAGACGGACGTGTCCGTGAGGCTGCCCTCGTAGGCCGCCCAGGCGACGTGGGACTCGTGCAGGCTCACCCGCATCGAGTCCAGAGTGCGTGCGCCGTCGCCCATCGCGCCCGTCTTGATGCGTTGGGCCAGTCGCTCGAACAACACCCTGGCAAGAAACTCGGTGGTGGTGTTGCGGCCGCGGAAGGCCGGCTCCTCGTCCAGGTTGCGGTAGTTGAGCTCGGCGAGCACCGCGTGCAGGGTCTGAGCGGCGAGCCCGATGTCGACCACCAACCCATCGGCGTCCAGCTCGTGGCGACGTAGCTCCAAGTCAACGACGTAGGTGGCGCCGTGCAGACGCTGCGCGGGTCCGAACACGGCGCCCTTGAAACTGTGCGCAATCATCATGTGGTCACGAACGCTCAGGCTGTACACGCGTAATCTCCTGCAGATGGTTTCACGGATATCGTATGCGGTGGCAGAGGGTGGTCG
>JAGRHX010000097.1 GCA_020444775.1 Gammaproteobacteria bacterium | reverse complement strand
CCTCGCAGTGCTCACCCTTCGCGGTCTGGGAGCCTACCCGGGTCTGAGCTGACCCGACCTGCAGACCACGAGATACGATGAGAAGAGACGATGGCGACCAGGCACCGGGCCAGCCGCGGGATCGCGTGTCCATCCGACCACCATCACCACTGGCCGGCCGCCAGAATGCACCTTTTCGAGGACCAAGCATGAAACGCCCAACCGCTCCAAAGCTGCTCGTCCGCGCGCCCGTCGCGGTGCTGATCGTCGCGCTGTCGATCGTGCTGGTCGGCTGCGGCAGCGCCGAGGACCGCAAGCTCGAGCACATCTCGCGCGGTGAGCAATACCTCGCCGAGGACAACCTGGACAAGGCCCGGGTGGAGTTCAAGAACGCCTTGAAGATCGATCCCAAGGATGCGACCGCGCGCTATGGGCTGGCCCAGGTGCTCGAGCGCAAGCGCGACATGAACGGCGCCATGGGCAACTATCTGGCGGCGATGCAGGAGTCCGCCCAGCACGTGCCGTCGCGGGTCAAGGTGGCGCAGATCTATGTCTCGGCGGCCAACGCGAACCGCAGCGCCGAGGAGAAGCAGGCCCTGCTGGACAAGGCGGGCACGGCGATTGACGAGGCCTACGCGGTCGCGCCGGACGATGTCGACGTGCTGGTCACCCGGGCGATGTTGAGCATGGCGCGTGACGATGCCGAGCGGGCCCGGGACGACGTCGACAAGGTCCTGGCCATGCAACCTGCGCATCCACAGGCGCTGTCGATGAAGGCCTTGATGCTGATCTCGCAGGGCCGGAAGGACGAGGCGCTGTCATTGCTCGAGCAAGGTGTGCGGACCTCGCCGAACGATACGGTGCTGCAGCGCCTGCTCGCCAGCCTCTATGCGCGCGATCGGAAGTACGAGGAAGCAGCCGGCATCTACTCGACGATGGTGCAGGCCGCACCCACCAACCTGCGCGATCGACTGGGCCTGGTGGCGCTGCTGCTTCGCGACCAGAAGCAGGACGAGGCAGAGCGGGTGCTACGAGCGGGCATGGACGCGATTACAGAGGGCGACGACGCGGTCAGCGTACGCCTGGCGCTGGTGGGTTTCGAGCGTCGCTATGGCGCCGAGGGTGATGCGGAGAAGACCCTCGTCGGCTTCGTCGACGCGGCACCGGACGAGATGAAGTATCGATTCGCGCTGGCCCAGCTGTATGCCGCAAACGGTCAGAACGACAAGGCCCGGGAGACGCTGCAAAGCGTCGTCGACAAGCAGGGTATAGAGCCGGACGGCCTCAAGGCCAGGCTTGGTATGGCAAGGCTGGCGGCAAGTGAGAAGAATCTGGACGAAGCCCGACGGCTGCTGGGTGAGGTGCTGGCGAACAGCGCCAACGACCTGGGTGCGCTGGAGCTGCGCGCGCGTATTGCGCTCGCCGAGAAGCAGTACCCGGACGCGATTCGAGATCTACGTTCGGTGGTGCGGAACAAGCCCAATGATGCCGACTTGCTGTCCCTGCTCGGTCAGGCGCATCTGGCCAACAAGGATCGTGAGCTCGCCGTGGATGCCTGGCAGCGAGCGATCGAGGCCGAGCCGGACAACAAGCGACCGCGCATGCTGCTGGCCCAGCTGTTCGTCAATGAGGGCAAGCTTGATGATGCCGAGAGTCTGCTCAGCGCGGCGCTGGAGAATCAGCCCACTGATGTGAATACCCTGCAGGCCATCACCCGCATCCAGCTCAGCAAGGGCGATCTGGAAGCCGCCGGCGAGAGCGCGCGAAAGTTGCAGGAGGAGCATCCTGATCAGGCGCTCGGTTACTACCTCGCCGGTGAGGTGAGCCGGGCCCGGAAGGACTTCGCGGGGGCCGCCGCGCAGTTCGACCAGGCGCTCACGCTCGCGCCGGATGCCGCGCTACCGCTTGCCGGCGTGGTCAGCACCAAGCTGGCGATGGGTGAGGACGAGCAGGTGCTGCAGACGCTGGACGCGTTCCTGGCCAAGAGTCCGGACAATCAGCAGGCGCTGCTGATGCGCGCACGGGTGCTGATGCGAGAGCGACGCTTCGCGGATGCCGAAGCGGTGTTCGAACGTCTGGTCGAGCTGACGCCGGAGTCGGGTGCCGCCTACCGGGGCGTGGCGTTGTCCCAGTATGCTCAGGGCAATATAGAGGCGGCCGTGGCGAGCTACCGCCGCGGTCTGGAGGCGGCTCGGGTCAAGGAACCCCTGCTGGTGGACCTGGGCCTGGTGTTCGAGCGTCAGGAGCGGATCGACGAGGCGGTCGATCTGTACGAGTCCTACCTGAAGGCGAATCCCGATTCCCAGGTCGCCGCGAACAACCTCGCCATGCTCTATGTAACCCATCGTGATGATGGTAAAAGCCTCAAGAAGGCCAAGGAGTTGGCGGATAAACTTAAAGCAAGCGATAATCCGGGTTTCCTGGACACCGTGGGCTGGGTCTATCACAAGGCCGGGGACGTGGACGCCGCAATCGCCGCGCTCGAGAAGGCCATCGCGGCCGCGCCACAGATGGTGCCGGAATTTCACTATCATCTGGGCGTCGCGTACGCTGCCAGGGGTGACACTGCCAAGGCAAAGGAACATCTGGGCAAGGCGGTCGATGCCAAGCAGGCGTTCAGGGGATTGGAGGATGCCAGGGCTCGGCTCGAGAAGCTCGGGTCCTGAGGTTCGACCCGCGTAGCCCGCCCGGACTGCGCGGAGCCCGCTTGGACGGATTGACCATGAACCGGTTTGACATGAACCGGTTGAACAAGAAGAGGTCTGCTCGATGAACGTACGGTTGCCGAACACCACAAGGTCTGTGTGGCGCCAGTCCGGTGCCCCGGAGCGGTCGCGTGTGCGGTCGCTGCTCGCCGCGCTCTGCATGCTGGTACCGCTGCTGGCAGGGCTTTCGGCCACTGCGGTTCGAGCCGACGAGATGCAGCCCTATAGGGTGAAGGCGGGTGACCAGCTGGACATCTCGGTGTGGCGCGAAGAGGAGCTGACTCGTACCGTGCTGGTCAGACCGGACGGTGGCTTCAGCTTTCCGCTGGCCGGCGAAGTCTGGGCCATCGACAAGTCGGTGCAGCAGCTGCAGGAAGAGATCAGCCAGAAGCTGACCAAGTACATTCCGGAGCCGGTGGTCACGGTGTCGGTGCGTGAGGTCATCAGCAACCGCATCTACGTTATCGGCAAGGTGCAACGGCCCGGCGTGTTCGTGGTCAATCCGAATGTCGATGTGGTTCAGGCGCTTGCGCTGGCGGGCGGCTTTTCGACCTTCGCCGAGACCGACGAGATCCAGATTCTCAGACGCAACGGCGATCAACAGCAGTCGTTCAAGTTCAACTACCGGGACATCGAGCAGGGCGAGAATCTCGATCAGAACATCAAGCTGATGAGCGGCGATATCGTCGTCGTTCCCTGAGCAGAGCCCGACCGAGCTGCCATGCGCACCCTGACGCGGCCCGTTCTGCCCTATCTGCTGGCAGCTGGATGCTCGCTGAGCCTCGTGCCAACGAGCGCACAGTCGGCCGAATGGCTGCTCGATCACGGTCTTCGAACCTACGGGCTGTTCAGCGACAACCGGCTGTTGCGCCTCAGCAATACCCGCCTGTCGGTAGGCTCCATAACCGAAGGCACCGCCAAGCTGACCCGGCGCACGGAGCGCAGCGAGCTCACGCTGGCGCCCAAGGTCATCACCCAGCATTACTGGGGTGATCAACGCATCATCGACAGCGACGATTATCAGGTCGATGCGACCGCTGTGCTGCTCGGCGAACGCTGGCAGGCGAACGGTGATTTCGGCTGGCGCAAGGACACAACGCGGGCCACCGAGTTCGGCAACGACGAGATTGGTCTGATAGACGCCCAGGCACGCCGCGAGCGCTGGACGGCCAGACCGAGTGTCAGCTACTCGCTCACCGAACGCAGCAGCGCGTCACTGCAGCTCGGATTCGAGCAGGTCGATTATGCGGCTTCGGCAACCAGCAACCTGACGCCCTATGTGCTCTACGACGCTGGCGTCAGCCTTCAGCATCAGCTCAGCGAGCGCACCGGGGTGAATGCCTCGCTGTTCGTGCAGCGGTTCCGGCCCGAGGACAATCTGTTCGGGTTGCGTTCGGAGACCGAGACCCGCCAGCTCACCGTGGGGGCGAGCCATGCGATCAGCCCGAGTCTGTCGTTCTCGGTCTCGGTCGGGGGACGCGAGACCCGACTTCGCCGATTGTTCCAGGGGGTGTCTTTCGCGCGCTCGCGATCCCGAGGACTGGTCTACACCCTGGATGCCGAGCAGCAGCTCGAGCGCGGTGCATTGACCGGTTCGCTATCTCGTTCTGTGTCACCGTCCGCAACCGGACAATCAGTGGATCGATTCAATGCGCAGGTCTCGCTACGCTATAGGCTCGATCAGCATCTGACGTCCTACTCGAGCGCACGCTATCGTGGTGAGACCGATCCAGGCAGTGACGGCCGCGACAACGTCGATGCTTTCTTCAACTTGAGTAGTGGGCTGTACTGGCGCGTCGAGGAGCAGTGGACCCTGTTTTCCGCCTGGCGGTATCGGGCGCAGAAGGGCGCCGGCCAGTCGACACGAACCCGAAACGAGCTGGTCCTGGGGGTGTCGTATTCCGGCGAGCAGATGCAATGGTAGTAGGCTCCGGAATATCGGTCCCGAACACCACCCGTGGTGCCCGCTCGATTGCCCCGCTCGATTGATGGCATAGGGCTACCCGCGGACATTCGGACGTGATCGCTCGCTAATCCGTCTGTGGCAGGTGCCTTGCGGACTTCACGCTGGCGTCGATTGTTGTGAACCCGCTGGCTGACGCCCGCGAGTTTCTGGAAAGCCGAGTCATCGGAGGCCGTACGGGCACCGCCCGTTCAACCCACTGGGGCGAACCACGTGTACGAACTCTTCTACGGATTCAAAGAGAAGCCCTTCACGCTGTTGCCCGACCCGGATTTCCTGTATCTGGGTAAGCGCCACTCGACGGCGCTGGCGATGCTCGAGTACGGCATTCTCAACCAGGCCGGCTTCACGGTGATATCCGGCGAGATCGGCTCGGGCAAGACCACGCTGGTCCGACACATCCTCAACCGCCTGGACCCGGCGGAGGTGACGATCGGTCTCATCGACCAGACCCACCCGACCTTCGGCGATTTGATGCAGTGGGTGCTGGCCGCCTTCGAGATCCAGTGCGCGAGCACCCATCAAGCGCAGATCCACCAGGCGTTCCTGGACTTCATGATCCGCGAATATCAGCACGGGCGTCGCACGGTGTTGATCATCGACGAGGCGCAGAACATGAGCCTGGAGACGCTCGAAGAGCTGCGTATGCTGTCCAACATCAATGCCGACAAGCACTTTGTCCTGCAGATGGTTCTGGTCGGCCAGCCCGAGCTACGCCAGAAGCTGCAGAGCCCGGCGCTCGCGCAGTTCGCTCAGCGGATTGCCGTCGACTATCACATCGCGCCGCTGGACCTCGAAGAGACCAAGGCCTACATCGAGCACCGCATCCGCCATGCCGAAGGTGACCCGGCGCTGTTCCAACCGGGCACGCACGAGCTCATCCACGAGTGGAGTCAGGGCGTGCCACGGCTGATCAACATGCTGTGCGACATGGTTCTGGTGTACGGCTATGCGGGCGGTGCGCTGTACGTTGACGAGGCGCTGGTCCAGGAGGCGATACGAGACAAGGAGGCGTCCGGCCTGCAGAGCCACGTGCGCAAGCGTGGACCGGAGAGCAAGAACATCCTCGCCTCGAAGTAGTCCCGGCCGCTTGCCCTTGGGGCGGTCGAGGTGTTCACCGGAGATTGAACGGTGATCTGTCGAGGGATGGCCTCGAATGCTGCAACGGCCTACAGCCATGGACCCGCAAGCCGCACGTCACGCGATCTACTTCACGCCCGAGCCCGACCATCCCCTGCAGTTGCGGGCGGCATGCTGGCTGGGGCGTTCACCACAGGCTACCGAGCCGTTCGGGGCGAGACCCGGCGGGCTCGCGGTATCACCAGCCGAGATTGCCGAGATCACCACTGACCCGGCTCGATACGGATTTCACGCGACTCTGAAGGCACCGTTCAGATTGCGACCGGAGCATTCCGTCGCCGCTCTGGACCGGGACGTCGAGCACCTCGCTTCGCGCTATGTGCGGTTCGTGATCGAACGGCTCGAGATCGGCTGGATCGGTGGCGCTCTGGCGCTTGTCTACGTTGGCTGCCACGAACTACTGTCAAGCCTCGCCTTCGAAGCCGTTTTGCGCTTAGACCGCTACCGGGCTCCTCTCCAGCGTCATGATGTCGATCGACGTCTCGCCGCCGGGCTGACGCCACGTCAAGAGGAACTGCTCAATCTCCATGGGTATCCCTACGTGGCTGAGCAATTTCGTTTCCACATGACGCTCACCAACGATCTCTCCGACCATCCGCTGGCGAGCCAAGCGCTCGACGCTGTCAACGAGTGGTTTGGGCCTGTGTTGGCAGAGCCGCTGCCGTTCGATGCCATCAGTAGATTCGAGCAGCCGACGCGCGACAACCCCATGCTCGAGCTCAGACGATTTCCACTGAACGGTGCGGTCGGTGGGAGGATGAGGCGTGGGTCACAG
>JAGRHX010001347.1:3506-3768 GCA_020444775.1 Gammaproteobacteria bacterium | reverse complement strand
TGAGCTTTCTCGGTGACGAGGACGCGGCCTTCACCGCCATCAACACCGATGGCCTTGTCACCGCCGAGCTCGAGGTGCCGGTGCGGGTGCATGCGGACTTCGTCCGCACGCGCACGGCCCTGGGCAGTACCGCCTCGTCGACACGACCCGCGACGCTGCCCTTCACCGCGAAGGCCGCGGTGCTCAGCGAGGGTTGGAACTCCGGTGGCACCCGGCATACCTATGACCAGGTGAACGGCACCACGCCGGTGACGCTGCTGCG
>JAGRHX010001347.1:0-3451 GCA_020444775.1 Gammaproteobacteria bacterium | reverse complement strand
CCCGAGCTCACCGAATGCACCAGCCGGACCGATCGCAATCCACCGCTGGGCAAGAAGCTCGCGAACGGCATAGGTCTGGGCGTGCTCTACGACACCTTCGTGCCCGAGGACGGCAGCCTGTGGCTGGGCTATGTGGACGGCGACGTGGTGCACCCGGACCGGCTCTCTGCCGACCCCAGGAACCCGCAGACGCGACTCGGCTCGCACATCTGCGGAGCCGACGGACGTTGCGTCTGGGACAACACCGCGATGGCCAACGCCAATCCCGCCTTGAACCGCATCACTCCCTTGTCGCACTCACCGTGCGTCGATACCAGTCCATGAGCGAAGCAGGAATCCGGATGGTCATGAGCAGTCATCGCAACCCGTGCCGCACCGCTGTTCTCGCACTCTGGCTGTCCTTTATCGGGTCGCTGCTGTGTCCCCTGACGCACGCGGGCGAGCGCCCTGAGCTGCCGGCGCCCAAGGGGGCCACGGTCAAGCGGGTCGGTGATTCGATCCAGACCAACGGTCTGACCATGAGCATTCGCGAGTTCCATACCAACGACGACATGGAAGAGGTCAAGGCCTTCTATGCGCGGACCTTTCCACCGGGCAAGGACGATCCCGGGATGTATCTGTCGACCGCGGCCGAGCCCTGGACCGTGCTCAGTCGCATGCAGGAGCCCTGGTTGATGACCGTGCAGATGCAGGCCACCGACATGGGTGGCACCTGGGGCTATCTGGGTATCGCCCGGGTGCCGGAGCCCGGTGAGCCGGAAGCGCGACCCGAGCCACCGCGGTCTTTGCATGGCACGGTGCTCATCTCGAGCAGCCGCAGCGAGGACGACGGTCAGAGCGGCGAGGTGTTCCTGATGAACAACGACTACAGCGTGCGTAGCAACCTGGAATTCTACAAGGGGCTCTACTCGGCCTGGCGGGCGGACATGGAGCAACCGGTGATGGACGGCGCTGGTTATGCGTTGTCGTTCAGCCGTGGCTCGAAGCGGGTGAACATGACCATCGTCGCGGGCGACAAGGGCTCGTACATCACCATCAACGTGATTCGGCGGAGCCTGCTGTGAGGTCACGTCCAAGGCCCTGCCGCCAGCGTGGCCAGTCGATGGTCGAGTTCACCATCGTGCTGGTGTTCGCCGTCATGGTGCTGGTCATGGGCCCGGGCGGTGATGTGATCGCCGAGCTGTTCATGGTCAGCAAGGAGACCCATCGTGGCTATGAGTTCTCCATGTCCATGTCGCCCCTGCCGGATTTCGACAGCGCCGAGAACCATGCAGATGCCCTGCGCGAGCAGGGCTATCCGGAAGCGGTGGTCGAACGGCTGGCGGTCTCCGAGCAGGATCTCTACGACGAGCTCGAGCCCTACAACGATCGTTTCGACGAGATCAACAAGGTGAACCGGGTTTTCGATCTGATCGAGGACCCGCCCAGTTTCAATGATCTGCGCCGAGAGGCGATAAATACGCTGAGAAGCTCCATCTTCTGAGGCGATACGGATCGTCTGCCCGGAGCGACAGGTCGCGACTGCACGCGGCGGCGCAATTCAATAACAATGATTCCAGAGACTCGAGCAACATGGCAAAGCGAGAGAAGAAACGCGCGCCGCGGCGACTGTGGCCGCTGCTGATCGGCTCCGTCTTTTTTGGCGTGGTGGCCGCGCTGCTGGCCGCCGCCTATCTGCAGAGTCTGGAGCGTGCGTTGCTGGCGCGACTGGAACCGGTCAAGGAGCGCGAGATCGATGTCGCGGTCGCCGCTCAGGATCTGGAACGCGGCGCCGTGGTATCGATTGAGAACTTCCAGAAGCTGTCCGTGCCAGCACGTTATGTGCACAGCGACGTGGTCACGCCCGAGGAGTTCAGCCAGTACGAGGGGCGAGCCATAACCGTGCCGCTCGGCGCTGGCAAGCCGCTGCTGCGCAGTCACCTGGACGAGGACTTCCCGATCGACTTCTCCGATATCGTCGACAAGGGTCGACGCGCGATCACGGTGACGGTCGACGAGCTGAGCTCCATCAACGGCTTCATCCGGCCGGGCAACCGCATCGACCTGTTCGTGAACATTGCGCTTGAGGAATCGGGTGTTACAACCGGCGCCCTGGCCGCCGGCTTCCAGAAGGTGGGCTTGAAGGGCTTTGGTGACGTCGACGGTCTGCAGCAGGCGCTGCGCGGTCTGCCCGAGGAGGTCAGCGCCGACGAGATCAAGAACGCCTTCCTGCCCAACGACGTCATCATCCCGGTGCTGCAGGACATCCGCGTGCTGGCCACCGGTAGCGAGCCCTACCTCGAGACCCTGGACAAGCTGCGCCAGCCGCAACCGCGCCGCGAGCGGAGCTACACGACCCTGACCCTGGATGTGACGGCCCGACAGGCGGCCTTCATCAGCGCGGCCCTGGACAAGGGTGATCTGATCGCCATGCTGCGCAATCGTAACGATCGATCGCTGGCGGATTTCAGCTCGGTATCGGCGCAGGAGTTGTTCGGCAATGCCGAGCGTATGGCGCGTGAGGCCGAGGAGGCGGCGCGCAAGGTCGGGGCAGTGGCGGGTGTGACCCGTGGCGGTGACCTGCTCGGCGCCGATGGCAAGATCGTCGCGACCCGCGAGCAGTTGGCCGCGGCGGGCTTCAAGCTCGACGAGAACGGCAACATCATCGACAAGGACGGCAACATCGTCCATCCGAGCGACCTTGTGGTGACCTCCGATGGCCAGGTCGTGAGTCGACAGCAGCTGGCCGCGGCCGGCATGCGGGTGGACGCGCAGGGCCGAATCGTCGACGCCGCCGGCAACGTGGTGGAGCCAGGCGACCTGGTCGTGACCCGGGACGGCAAGGTGCTGCGTAGGGACCAGCTCGCGCAGGCCGGGCTGAGCGTGAACGACAAGGGCGAGATCGTCGATGCCACCGGTCGCGTGCTGTCTGGCGACGAGGTGGTGATGACCGAGGATGGCCGGCTGTTGCAGAAGAAGGATGTGGTGGTCGGCATGGACGGCCGCATCATGACCCGCGAGCAGCTCGCGCAGGCCGGACTGAGCGTGGACAAGAACGGCAACATCGTCGACGCGCAGGGCAACGTGGTGTCGCCCGACGATCTGGTGGTGACCGCCGACGGGCGGGTGGTGAAGACCACGGACGCAGTGGTCGCCGCCGATGGCCGGGTGTTCGCGAAAGCGGATCTGGAACGCGCTGGTCTGCACGTGGACGAGAACGGCAACATCGTCGACGCCAGCGGCAAGGTGGTCGACCCCGCCAGTCTGGTGGTGAGCGCGGACGGCAAGGTGCTGACCGAGGCGCAGGCCCGTGAGCAGGGCGTGCTTGCCGCGGTTGCCGCCGGCGTGAACGCGGACGGCGCGCTGACCGACGCCAGCGGCAAGGTGCTGGCAACTCGTGAGCAGCTCGCCGCCGCCGGCTACACGGTCAACGACAAGGGCCAGATTGTCGACAAGGACGGTAACGTGGTCG
>JAGRHX010001346.1 GCA_020444775.1 Gammaproteobacteria bacterium | reverse complement strand
GCAGAACCTGTTCTGGGCCTTCTTCTACAACGTCGTCTGTATCCCGGTCGCCGCGCTGGGTCTGCTCAACCCGGCGGTGGCCGGGGCGGCGATGGCGCTGTCCAGCGTCAGCGTGGTCAGCAACGCGTTGCTGCTGAGACGCGGGCGCAGCGACATCGGTACAGGCTCTCAGGTACCTGACGGCAATACCTGGGCGGCGGGCGTGATGCCGCGCTCAGACGCGCCCCACCACGGGTAGCAGCGCACCGGTGACCGCGCTGGCCCGCTGCGAGGCCAGGAAACCGATGGCGAAGGCGAGCTCGTCCGGTGCCACCCAGGTGGATGGATCGGCGTCCGGCATGTCGGCGCGGTTGGCCGGCGTATCGATGATCGACGGCAATACCGCATTGACGGTCAGACCGCTGCCCTTGAGCTCTTCGGCAAGACTCTCGGTCAGACGCATCACCGCCGACTTCGACGCCGCATAAGCCCCCATGCCGGCACCCGAGCGCAGCGCGGCGTTTGCCCCAACGTTGACGATCCGGCCGCTTTGCGACTTGCGTAGATGGGGTAGCGCGGTGCGACAGGCGACCAGGGCAGTCTTCAGGTTCAGCCTGTACATGCGATCCCAGGTCTCGATCTCACCATCGGCCAGGGTCTCCCAGGCGAATCCGCCGGCGATGTTGATGAGCACGTCCAGACCGCCGAGCTCCGAACGTACGCGCTCGAACGCCCCGCTGGCGCCGTGCTCATCGGTCAGATCGATTCCGCCCAGCACCAGCGTGCCGTCCGGCAGGGCGGACGCCGGAGAGGCGGCCAGGTCCAGCGCCGCGACCGCATAGCCCTGCTCGACCAGATGACCGACCACCACCTTGCCCAGGGCTCCGAACGCGCCGGTCACCGCTGCAATACGCTTGCTCATGTGCTCCCCCTTCGCCGTGCAGGCTTGCAGTACGCTCATGCCGTGTCTTCGCCCGACGGCCGGGCGAATCCGACTGGTCGCACAGCATATCTCAAGCGGTGGGCTCGAGCGGTGGGCTGAAGCGATGGGCCGATGTGGTCGGGCTGCTGGCCACGCTGCTCGCAGGGCGGATCATCGGGTGGACACGGGCGCGCCTCAGTCACGCCGGGCAGTCGCTTCGCGCCGAGCAGCCGATGACTTCAGTGCCACTTGCCGGGCGCTCGGGTGCTACGCTCGAGTCGGCTCCGGGTGGCCTCGATCAGCGCTGTCTGCAACTCGCTGGCAGGTCCCGCCACGTCCGCGATGCGAGACATGAGCGTCAGTGCCGAGTCGGTCTGCTCGGGACTGAAGCTGTTGGCACTGGGCGCCAGCACTGCATCGAGCTGGTCGCGAACCTCGTCACCGCGGCCGAGCAGATGGATGCTCGAGATGAGCAGACCGGCAGCGTCGCGCTTGCTCAGATGGAACTCGGATTCGAAGATCTCAAGGATCGCAGACTTCTCCTCGGCGCTCATCTCACCATCAGCCTTGGCCGTGGCCGAGATCAACAACGCCGTCGCTTCCATCGGGCTGCTGATCGAGAAGATCGGGTTGGCCTCGTAGGTCTTACGCCACTTACGTCGCCGGTGCCACAGCCACGGATTCAAGCCACCGAGGTCGATGCCCATCTCCGCCAATCTATGCAGCAGCCATAGCGCGGTGACGATGCTGCCCAGCATGCCGAGGACGATGTGCACGTCAGCACTCCCTTCAAGCGATGTTCCGAAAGCCCGCAGGCCGGGGCCGCGGGGGCGGCGCCTCCGTCTGCGCGTCGCCCATCGACTACGGCCGTAAGGACCGGGTCTTGATGTGACCTGGGTCACCGCATCGCCGTCTCGGGCACGCCGGCCGAGACCGGCGCCGCATTCGGCGCCTCGTTTCACACCCGACGAAGCGGCTCACGCGGCGCCAGGGCCTCGCGACACCAGGGCCTGGCACTCAGCTGGCGTACAGCCATCCGCGCCGCACCAGCCATTTCTCCACCTCCACCGCGACCAGCACCAATGACGACAGGGCGAAGCAAACGCTCAGGTCGAACAGCGGTAGGGGCTGGGTCTTGAAGATGGGGTTGAGCACCGGGACGTAGATGACCGCGAGCTGCAAGAGCACGGTGACGGTGACAGCGCCGAGCATCGGCAGGTTGCTCAGCAGACCGACACGTAGCAAGGAGGCGCGCTCGCTGCGCACCGCCAGCGCGTGAAACAGCTGCGACACGGTCAGCACGGTGAACACGATCGTCTGCCAGTACTCGACACCGCGGCCGATCGCCCAGGCCTGGGCAGAGAGCGACAAGGCGCCGACGAAGAGTCCGACCCAGAGGATGTGCTGCCACATGCCATGGGCGAAGATGCT
>JAGRHX010001345.1 GCA_020444775.1 Gammaproteobacteria bacterium | reverse complement strand
CTGAACCCTGCGAGCGGGTGAGACCCTTGAGAATCTGTGTCGATCTGGACGGAGTGATCTGCGAGCTGAAGCCGGCCGGCGCGTCCTACGCCGACCTGGCACCGGTGGACGGTGCGGTGCGGAAGCTGCGCACGCTCAAGGCCGCCGGTCATTACATCATCATCTTCACCGCCAGGCGCATGAGAACACACAACGGCAACATCTCGCGGGTGGTCGCGGACGTCGGCAAGATCACCCTGGACTGGCTGGAGCGACACGATGTGCCCTATGACGAGATCCTGTTCGGCAAACCGTGGGCGGATGTGTACATAGACGACAACGCCCTGCGCTTTCACGATTGGTCGAGAATCGATGACAGCGGCGCCAATCTGCCGGCCAGTCGCGAGACCGCAGGCAACGCCAACCGGCGGAGCAGCACCGACCCGTGGAGCGTCAAGTGAAGAGCTTCGTCATTCCGATGGCCGGGCGCGGCAGCCGATTCCAGGCCGAAGGCCACCGCGTGCCGAAGTTCCTCATCGAGGTCAAGGGGCGCACGCTGTTCGAGCATGCCCTGCACAGCCTGCCGCTGCACCTCGCCGATCGGCTGATATTCGTCTGCCTCGATGAGCACCGTGAGCACGACGTCGAGACCTTCATACGCTCGCGAATCAGCCACCCGGATATCCGCGTGCTGTTTCTGGAGGCGCTGACTCGTGGTCAGGCCGAAACCGTGCTGCGCGCCGAGCCGCACCTGTCAGCCGACTCCGAGCTGCTGGTCTACAACATCGACACCCGCTTCGCCTCGGCGACCCTGGCCGACCGGCTGCGTGGCGCGCTACCCAAGCACGACGGCATCATCGGTGCCTTCACCGATACCAGTCCCGACGACAAATGGAGTTTCGCCCGGGTCGACGACGCCGGCCTGGTCATCCGTACCACGGAGAAGGAGAAGATCTCCGACCATGCGCTCACCGGTCTGTACCATTTCAGCCGCGCGGGCGCCTTCTTCGAGGTGGCACGGCAGTGGATCGCGGCGGGCCGCACGGTGCGCAACGAGCTGTACATCGCGCCCATGTACAACGATCTCATCGAGCGCGGCGGCCGATTCGTGCTGGATACGGTGAACGAGTTCATCCCACTCGGGACCCCGGACGAGGTGAGACGCTTTGAACACGCCTAGCCATGCGAGCGGGAACACGACGCGAACAGGCGTCATCCTGACCGCGGCGCGGGCCGATACCACCATCTGCGAGGTATTCGGCGATCTGCCCACCGGGCTGATTCCGGTCAACGGCAAGCCGATCATCTTCTACATCCTGGAGAAGCTGTTCGCGGCCGGCATCCGCGAGGTGTACATCGGCGTCGACCACCAGCAGGACAAGCTGCGCCGGCTGGCCAGCACCTTCTTCGCCGACAAGCTCTCGCTGCACTTCGTGCACACCAGCAAGGCCAAGGGACCGGGCGACTCGCTGCTCACCATCTTCGCCGCGATCGGCTCGGGACCGGTGGTGGTCAATCTCGCCGACACCTACGTGCGGCAGCTCGACTACAGCGCTCTGGACGACGCAATCCTGCTGTCCACGGACTTCGTCGACGAGCGCAAGTGGGCGACCGCCGAGGTCCGGGACGGGCAGGTGGTGCGCTTCAAGGACAAGCAGCCGAGCGATGTCAACGGCGTGTACGCGTTGACCGGCGTGTACGGCTTCGCGGACGTATCCCTCTTCCAGGACTTCGCGCCCGGCAACGGCAACCTGGAGATCACCGCCCTGCTACAGTTCTACCAGCAGCGCCGTGGTCGGTTCCGGGCGGTGCAGACCTGCGAATGGCTGGACTTCGGTCACATCGATCGCTACTACGCATCGAAGAACAAGCTGTTGCACTCGCGGGCCTTCAACACGCTCGAGTACAACGACACACTCGGCACGATCACCAAGCGCAGTCGCAACGTCGACAAGTTCAGAGCCGAGATAAAGTGGCAGACCAACCTGCCCAAGAACATCTCGGTGCTGGCGCCACGGGTGATCGACTACTCGTTGGACGACGATCCGTTCATCGAGATGGAGTTCTACAGCTATCCGTCGCTGGCGGAGATCTGGTTGTTCTCGGAGATGAACGAACGGGTCTACTTCTCCATCATCGACAAGCTCTTCACCATCCTCGACCTGTTCAGACAGAACGAGGGTTCGGTGTGCGCGCGCGAATACACCGAGGTCTACGTCGACAAGACCCGGACCCGGCTCGCCGCCATCGACAATCCGGTGCTCGTGGCGCTGCTCGAGCGCGACACGGTCAACGTCAACGGTCGCCAGCTGGCCGGTTGGCCACGTCTGTGCGACACGGTCTTCGATCTCGCCAGCTCGCTATACGACGCCAACGGGAACTGCTTCCTGCACGGAGATTTCTGCTTCTCGAACATCCTCTATGATCTGCGTAGCGGTATCACCCGTGTCATCGATCCGCGCGGACATTGGGGACACAGTGCCTATGGTGACATCAAGTACGACATCGCCAAGCTGCGCCACAGCATCTGCGGCGATTATGACTACGTGGTCAACGATCTCTACGACGTGCGGATCGGCGAGGTCGGCGTCGACTACCAGATCTACAGCTCAGATCGCAGCAAGGTGAAGTGCTATTTCGACCGCAAGGTCGCGAGCGCGTACAGTCTGTCCCAGGTGCAGCTCATCGAGGGCCTGCTGTTCTTGAGCATGATCCCGCTGCACAGCGACTGCCCACGGCGTCAGTCGGTGATGTTCGCCAAATCGATGGAACTGTTGAACCTGGTCACACGGGGCGCGCACGGCGGCCCCGCTGGAGAGCATTGATGAGAGTGGCCCTGTGCATTTCCGGCCAGATGCGCACCTATCGAAGCTGCTTCGACTCTGTGCAGCGTCATATCCTGGAACCTCTACAGCCGGACGTGTTCGTCCACACCTGGCGTAAGAGCGGCATGAGCCACAAGGAACAGGGCGGCACCGCGGTCGACGAGGTGCTCACCGAGCAGGGACTGATGGCCTTCTACTCGGCCAAGTCAGTGTGTCTGGAGGACTTCGATCCCGCCTTCTCGCACGAGTATAGAGGCGTGAAGGTGCCCGAGATCCTGAAGCAGGCCGAGCCACAGCATTTCAAGGGCGCAATCCCCTGCTTTTACAAGATGCACGCCTGCAACGAGCTGCGCCGGGAGTTCGAGCAAGCGCATGGCTTCGAATACGATCTGGTCATCAAGCTGCGCCCCGACCTGAGCATCGGTCGCGCCATCGATCCGGCCTGTATCGCCGACGCGCTGGACCACGAGGTGCTGTACTTCGAGCGTGATCTGCTCAACGAAGGCCTGCAGGTCAGCGACAAGCTGGCCTTCGCCAACGGTTCGCTGATGGATCGCTATGCCAGCGTGTGGACACATCTGAACGAGTACTGGCAGCAGCCGCTGGGAGACGGGCGCAGTGACTCGCATCGGGTCGGCGAACGCCTGATGAAGCACCACGTGAACGTCTGTGGGATCCGCTGCAAGGGTGTCCGTCTGAAGCTCGACATCGAGCGCGTCAACCCCACGCCGGCCGGCCTTAGGGGGCTGCCGGGACTGGGATGGCTGAGCGCCCTACGGCGCTGACGAATCGTCACGCTCAGAGGGCGGCGGCCGCCGGCTCGACCGCCCGCTGCATCGTTCAGGTGTTGTCCATGCCCATCGAGCGCTCGATGGCGACCACGTCACCGGGTCGCTCAAACGGCGGCGGCGCGGCCTCACCGGGCACTCGTGGCCGACCGATGGCGGCAAAGAAGTCCTCCAGGCCCGCCGGGCCGATCACCCACAGTTGCACCAGCGGCTCGTCGTGCTCGTTGTGGATCTCGTGAACCACGTCCGGGCCGAGGAAACACGCCGTGCCGGGCACCAGCTCGTGACGCTCGCCGTCGACCAGCACGTGTCCACGACCGCTGAAGCAGATCTGCAGCTCGACCTGCTGCGCATGCGAGTGCGCCCGGATGTGGCTGCCTGGCGCAATGCTCTGATAGCCCATGGAGAAGCCGTCGAAACGGGTCTGCGCGGGCGTCAGCTTCGGGTCGGCGTGGCCGTTGGCAGGCACCGGCTGCCAGAATGACGCGCCCTGATCGGGCTGCACGACCACGGCGTGGCCGCGACACGCGACCAGTGAGTCTGACGTGGTCGTGGCCGCCGGTGGCGATGCCGAGGTGAGAGCAGATCGTCTTTCGTTCCCGGGGTTGGACATGGGCCTGCCTCTGCGTCGATGATGGATCCCCGCCAAGAGCGCTGGTGGCGGGTGGACCGTGGCCAGCAGCGGGGCGACTTGCGCCACAGTCGCCGCGCACCTGTAATCATCCCAGCTTCGAAAGCTGCGCCATGCTGTCCGTAGATGGGCAATCTGCAGATGGGCAAGCTGTAGCTGGGCAATCTCGATGAGATCCGACATGAATCTGAACCAGTTCGCAACCGGCACCCAGGCGCTGGACATGACCGAGTCCGAGGAGTTCCAGAGCCTGTTGCAGAGCGCGCGCGATCTCGGGATACCCCATGGCAACCCGATCCACTACAGCTCGCGCAACGTGGTCGCCAGGCATCTGCGCTTCAACGTGCTGGAATGGGGCCCACCGGACGCGCCACCGATCCTGTGTCTGCACGGTGGTCACCAGTCGGCGCATTCCTGGGATCTGGTCAGCCTGCATCTGGCCAACCGCTTCCGGGTCATCGTCCCCGACCAGCGTGGCCACGGCGACAGCGAGTGGGCGCGCGACTGCGAGTACAGCAACGCCGAGATGGCCGCCGATGCCGCCGCGCTCATCGAGACCCTGGCGCTCGATAGGCCACTGGTCATGGGTCACTCCATGGGCGGGCGCAACACCATGCTGCTTGCGCTGTCACGGCCCGAGCTGAGTCGCGCGCTGGTGTTGGTGGACATCGGTCCGGAGCTTTCGGACATTGGCCGCAAGGCCATCGCCAGCTTCGTCGCCGCCAACGAGGAGTTCGACGATCTGCAGGCCTTCGTCGAGAACGTGCGCGCGTACGATCCGTACCGCAGTCGTGAGCACATCGAGCGCACCGTCAAGTACAACTTGTTCAAGCGCGCCGACGGAAAGTACATCAGCAAGTGTGATCGCGCTCCGCGCA
>JAGRHX010001344.1 GCA_020444775.1 Gammaproteobacteria bacterium | reverse complement strand
AGGAGCACTGGCCGGAATCCATCCCGGCGTTCCCAACTCAGGGGCGAGCGGCTTCGCCTGTCTCGACCGCGTCTCGAACGTGTCTCTACCCGTGCCGCTCGCATGGCCGTCAGTCGCGGGTCCGCGTCTTTGGTGGTGCCTGCTACGATGCCGCTCGAGGGGCCGGGGGGGAGGAGGCTGAACATGAAGATCGAGGGCTTTGGCCAGAGTGCGGCGTTGGCCGCTGGCGCCTCTTGGGCGTTACCGCAGGACACCTCGTCGAGCACCCATCTATGCCGACCGGAGCTCGGGCTCTACCTGCTGTGCGAGCCGGCCGAGCCGTCGCAGCCCGGCCTTGCGGCGAGCGCGCGCGCCATCGAGATCATCGAAGCCGAGGTGGAAAGGCAGATGGCCGACTGGCCGTCCCCACAGGCGCCGGCCGATGACCCCGCGGCGAGCTCGGAGGAGGCGCTGCGAGAACGGCTGCTCGAGTGCGCACGCCTGGCGATGAGCGCGGCCAACCAGGCGCTGGTCGGGCCGGGCGCACTGGCCGCTGCTTCACATCCGGCGAGCGCCTTGCTGTTGCTCACCCATGGTGACCGCGCGGTGATGGCGCATATCGGCGCCTGCCGGCTGTACCTCTATCGCCGTGGCGAGCTGCACTGCCTGAGCCGTGATCACACCTACAGCGAGGCCCCAGATGATCCTTATGGCGAGCCCGACGGCGAGCTCGGTACGCTGCCGCTTGGCGCGCCGACCCTGACCCGGGGGCTGGGGCTGCACCCCGCGGTACTCGCCGATACCCTGGTGCTGGACGTGATGGTCGGGGATTTCTACCTCTTGTGCACACGCTCGCTGCACGCCGCCGTGGAGGCCGATGGCGATCCACTGTGCGATCGGCTGTCCGGTGTCAGCCGGCGGGATCTGCAGCATCTGCCGGGCGAGCTGCTGGGCATGCTGACCAGACCGGCTACGGTGTCCGGGTCCACCGGTATGCAGGCCGGTCTGGTCGTCGTGCACGCTTATCCCGAGCCACGCGCCGCGCGCCGTGAGCAGGCACGGGATGCCGAGGTCTCGCTGTGTCTGGAGGCCCTGCAGTCGATTGCCTTGTTCAGGCACCTGTCGATGCCCGAGCTCCTGCAGGTGCTCGACACCGCCACGCTCGAGGTCGTCGCAGCCGGGCAGACGGTGATCGAGGAAGGCGTGATGAGCCAGCAGCTGTACGTGGTGGTCGATGGCTCGGTCGCGGTGGACAAGGGCGGATCGCGCCTCGCCGAGCTCGGACCGGGCAGTCACTTCGGCGAGATGTCCCTGCTCAACGCCCGACCGCGCTCGGCCAGCGTGCACGCGCTGGAGGCGAGCCGTCTGCTGAGTATCGAACGTGGCCGCTTCATCGCCCTGTTGCGCAAGGACAGCGCGCTTGGCATGAAGCTGCTGTGGGCGCTCGCGCAGGTGTTGAGCCGACGCTTGCATGATACGACCGATCTACTGGGTAGCGTTGCCGGGCCGGGTGGGGAGGGGATTTGAGGGGGAGGGGAATTGCCGGGGCGCTCGATACGCGGATTTTCAGTGTCTCGACGTCGGTCACCTCGCGCCCTGAGTTCGCACCGGCGCTATTCGCAGTCTGCCCAAGGCCTTGATGGCGGCGCCGTTGGTCATCCCGACTTTCGGTCACCGCCAGCCTTGCCTCCACACCTGGTATTCGGTCGGCCTCAGACGGTAGCGCGCGATGTTGCCCTCGTGGAGGTTCATCAGCTCGGTCTCCGCGACTTCGACAAATCGCGCCTGGTCCGCAGGCGGCACGTGTTTCGCCGCACGTTGGCGCGCCAATGCAGTCGCCGCTTGCTTGTCCATTCCCGCACGCACCACCGCGGCGACCAGCTCGGCGACCAGCGCCCGGTACCGCAGGCGGAACGGGTCTGGCTCGCCCAGGGACTGGCGAACCGCCGAATACCGCGCGCTCGAGCGCTCGTAGGCCCAGACGAACACGTCGCGCAGCAGCTCGATGCGATTCAGCTCGTAGATGGCCAGCACGCCGTCGATATAGGCGCGCTCCGGCACGTCGACAAAGGACAAGGGGCAAAGATTGCCGCGGATCAGCGGGATATTCGCGGCAAGGCGGGAGACCCGCTTGTTGACGTCCTCGAAGCCCTGCAGGTAGGCAAGGTGCACGAGCGCGAAGAAGGCTTGCTCGAAGGGGTCCGTGATTGCCGCCGCGGTGTCGAGGAATGTCTCGAAGCATTCCTCGATGAGCTGGGGGACTTCCAGCGGATGGTAGACCGTGCCGTCGATGCCCACCGGGATGCGCCGCAGTCGGCCACCAGCCTGTGGGTCGGCAAGCAGGTTATCCGCGAGCAGGGCGTGCAGATTCAGGATTGTGTAGCGGTTGAAACCGATCTCGTCGGCCTGGTCGACGAGCAGCTCGATGGCGGCCTTGTGGTTCAGGATCATCTGCGCTTCCAGCGCATCCTTGCCCTCGGCAGCCTCGCCGAGCTCCAGCAGGCGCTCGGTTTCCAACAGAGAGTAGGTGTTGCCTTCCAGGCGACTCGAGTTCCACGAGAGATCGATCAGCAGGCGGCTGTAGATCGTCCTGGCGTATGTTCCCGCCGGCCGCTCGCCGCCGGGAGGACGGCCGATCTCGGCCAGGTGCCTGCGCGTTTCGGCTGGCAGGTAATGAGTTTCGTCGGGTCGGTACTCATTCAGGAAGTCGCGCTGATAGCCGACGGGGCGCCGGGTGTGGAGCGGCGCGCGCACTGCTTGCTTGAACGGTTCCGCCTCAGGTGAGAGCGGCACATAGCTCTCTCCACGCCCCTTGCCGGTGTCGTTACCCTCGAGCAGATTAGCCTTGCCGGCTACCGTCCCGGCAACCCGATAGCGGCGGCCCTTACGCTGCCCTTCGGCGATCAGCCGACCTTGTTCCACCAGCAGGGCGAGGCGTCGCTGCAGCATCCGCGGCGGCAGAGGGTACGGCAGCCCTTCGCGGATTGTGCCGACCGGCACGCCCTCAGGGTGTACGGCGACGACTGCGAGGATGGCGTCGAGCTCGTCTTGAGGTATCCGCTTCGGCATGCGGCGGATTATATGTCGCTAAAAGGCTTTATGCGACAAATAAAGCACACTCTATGACGCATACCATGTTTTAGCGTCGCATAAAGTGCTCTTATCGTCGCAAACGCGCTCGTGCTGGCGCTACTCATGGTTGCATAGCCTGTCTTGAGCACGAATGCCGCCAGAGTCGAGGCTGGGCCGACGGCCAGCCACGCATGCAGCGGTCAGGCTGGACGCCGAGAATCGCTGCAGCCAGGGTCGGGTCGGCGAGGTGGTGCTCGGACAGCGTCCAAAGCGATCGAGCTCTCGGTCGACGATGCGGAGGTTGTACTGGCCGTTCATGCGCTGCTGCGGTTGGCAATCCCTGGTCCAACGTGAGGCCGGTCACTGCTACCGGGCAGTTTCGCAGGCTTCTACGCTACAGTTTCGCAGTCTTCTACAAGACAAATTCGCAACCCAAGGGCCCTTGGGCTGAATGGTCCCAGTCTGGAGGAACTCTCGCGGCCGGAC
>JAGRHX010001343.1 GCA_020444775.1 Gammaproteobacteria bacterium | reverse complement strand
GCAATGCGGTGGTCGGTGAAGGGGCCACAGTCCATATGCCGCTCGACACCCGCGCTTTCGACTGGGAGATCGAGTTGGCGGCGGTGATCGGTAAACGGGCGCGGGCGGTTTCGGTCGAGCGGGCGCTCGAGCATGTCGCCGGCTACACGGTGGCGGTCGATTTCAGCGCCAGGGATCTGAATCAGGCACCCGACACCTTCTACAAGCTGGACTGGGTGGCCGGCAAGGCGCAGGAATCCTGTTGCCCCACGGGCCCGCGCTTCGTGCCGGCCGCGGCGTTCGCCGACCCACAGGCGATTGGCCTGCGTCTGGCCGTGAACGGGGTCACCAAGCAAGACGACACCACGGCCGACATGATCTTCCCGCTCGCTGAACAGATTGCGATCCTTTCGCGAATCATGGCGCTTGATCCGGGCGACATGCTTCTGACCGGAACGCCCGCAGGTGTCGGAGCGCCCAAGAAGACCTTCCTCAGCGACGGCGATGTCGTCGCGTCCGAAATCGACGGCATCGGACGGCTGGAGGTCACCGTTCAGCCATCGCGCACGAGCTAAGTCGATCGGCCCCACCTGGCCCAGTCATCACGGAGACCCATATGTTCCAACAACCGAAACCATTTGCCGGCCGAAGGATCGCATTGGCCGCCGCGATCACGATCTCACCGTTCCTGGCGATGTCGGCCCAGGCGCAGGTCAAGCTGCGTGTTTCCTCGCCGGCCCCACCCACGGAGATCTTGTCGCAGTCGATGAACGTCCTCAAGATGGTTCTCGAGGCAAGCGCCCCGGGGGAGTTCGATGTGTCCACCCACCCGGGCGGCACGCTGTTCAAACAGGGCACCGAGATCCCTGCCATGCAGCGTGGCAACCTGGAGATGAACACGCTTGCGACCTTCGAGGTGTCTCAGTTCGTGCCCGGCCTGTCGGCATACAACGCAGGCTACCTGTTCGACAGCTATGACCATGGCAAGAAGGTCTGGGGCGGAGAGCTCGGCGAGAGCTACAAGGCGGCCGTCCTCGAGGGCATGGGGGTTCGTATTCTGGCCGACTGCTACCTTGGCACTCGCCAGGTGGCGATCAATCAGGTGCGCAATGTCAAGACGCCTGGCGAACTGAAGGGCATCAAGCTGCGCATGCCGGGCTCACCCGATTTCCTGGCTTTGGGCAAGGGATTGGGCGTGGACCCCACGCCAATGGCGATGTCCGAGGTCTACCTGTCGATGAAGTCAGGCGCGGTGGACGGCCAGGACAATCCGCTGACGATCACCAAGGCGGCCAAGCTCGACGAAGTGACCAAGGAAGTGGTCATGACCAATCACATGGTGCAGACCGTCTTCTATGCGATTGCCGAGCCGGTGTATGCCAAGCTGAGCGTCGCCCAGAAGGGCAAGTTGAGCGCGGCCGCCAATGCCGCCTGTGCCTGGAACGACACCATGCGACTGGCCGACGAAGCCAGCCAGGTGAAGGCGTTCGCGGATGCCGGCATCGTGATCTCCCGCCCCGATCTGCAGGCGTTTCGCGAGAATATGGCCAAGACCTACGAGGCCGGCGGCCAGGCCGCGAAGTGGGATGCGGCGCTGATCAAGGCGATTCGGGCGGCCCGCTGACTTGCCCGATCCCGACGCTGACGCGCCGTGCGAAGGCTCTCCTCATGGATCGATCAGGGCGCCAACTTCTTGGGCGCTCTGATGTTCCTGGCGATCTTCCTGCTGTTTCTGCTGCAGATCGTTGCCCGCTACCTGTTGCGCTGGCCGATCGGCTGGCCCGACGAAGCAATCACCTTTCTTTTCGTCTGGGTCTGCTTCTGGGGCGGCGCGCTGATGGTGCCTTTGCAGCGGCACATCAGCTTCGATATTCTGGATGAGCTGCTGTCAGCCACATGGCGGCGACGCACGCGGCTCGCGACGATGATTGCAACCTGCGCGCTGTTCGTGGCGGCTCTGCCGGTGACCGCGGATTTCATTCTGTTCTCGCACCGGCAGCTGACACCGGTCATTGAGCTGCCGCTCAGCGCGGTCTACGCGCCGGTCTTTCTGTTTCTGCTCGTGATGGCGATTCGACTTGCCGTAGCGATCCGTCAGGAGTGGCGCACATCCCCGGAGCGCGCGCCGTGAGTGCGGCGATGCTGATACTGCTGGTGGTGTTCATCGGCCTTGCCGCTCTGCGCATCCCCGTGGGTCTGGCCATGCTCGCAGGTGGCATCGCCTATCTGTTCTGGACGGGGCAGGACATCGGCCTGCTGACCGATCAGGTCGCTGGTCGCCTCTTTGCCAGCTATACCTTGATCGCGATCCCGATGTTCATCTTCGCGGCCAACGTGATGAATGCCTCGCGCATCACCGACCGGATCGTCAGCGTTGCCGCATTCGCCCTCGGGCGATTGCCCGGCGGCATGGCCCATGCCAATGTGGCCAGCTCGGTGGTCTTCTCGGGCATGAGCGGCAGCGCGGTTGCCGATGTCGCGGGCCCCGGCCGCGTGATGATGCGCATGATGACCCATGACGGCAAGTACACGCCGGGCTTCGCGGGCGCGGTCACCGCGGCCTCGGCCACGATCGGGCCGATCATCCCACCGTCGATTCCGGTGGTCATCTATGCGTCGGTCTCCAATGCATCGGTTGGCGCGCTTTTTCTCGGTGGCATCATCCCGGGCCTGATGATGGC
>JAGRHX010000096.1 GCA_020444775.1 Gammaproteobacteria bacterium | reverse complement strand
CATCGCGGCGGCGCCAACGACGAGAGCAACTGGCGCGGCATCCTCGAATATTTCGCGCCCGCCGTCCAGCTCGGCCTCACCGCGACCCCCAAGCGCACCGACAACGTCGACACCTATGCCTACTTCGGCGAGCCGGTCTACGTCTATTCGCTCAAGGAAGGGATCAACGACGGCTTCCTGACGCCGTTCAAGGTGCGCCAGATCTCGACCACCATCGACGAGTACGTCTACACCAGCGACGACACACTGATCGAGGGCGAGATCGAACAGGGACGGCGGTACGTCGAGAGCGACTTCAACCGGCTCATCGAGATCAAGGAACGGGAGGCTGAACGAGTCCGCATCTTCATGGACGCGATCGACCAACGCGAGAAGACGCTAGTCTTCTGCGCGACACAGGATCATGCCCTTCTCGTGCGCGACCTCATCAATCAGACGAAGCAGAGCGATGACCCCAACTACTGCCAGCGGGTCACGGCAAACGATGGTGCCCTGGGCGAGCAACACCTGCGCGAGTTCCAGGACAACGAGAAGACGATCCCGACTATCCTGACTACCTCGCAAAAGCTGTCGACCGGTGTGGACGCCAGGAACATCCGGAACATCGTCCTGCTCCGGCCGATCAACTCGATGATCGAGTTCAAGCAGATCATCGGACGAGGCACGCGCCTGTTCGACGGGAAGGACTACTTCACGATCTACGACTTCGTGAAGGCGCACCACCACTTCAATGACCCCGAGTGGGACGGCGAGCCGCTGGAGCCAGAGCCCAAGGTCGTGAAGGAGGGACCGCCGCCACCCTACCCCGAGCCTCCCCCTTCGGAGAGGGAGGCTGGACCGCGCCGGACTCGGGCCCGCGTAAAGCTGGCCGATGGCAAGGCACGAACCATCCAGCACATGATGGCAACCACGTTCTGGCACCCCGATGGGACACCGATGAGCGCGCAGCAGTTCATGGAGTCGCTGTTCGGGAGGCTCCCGGAGCTCTTCAGGGACGAGGCGGAGCTACGTGCGCTCTGGGGCGTCCCCGAGACCAGGAGGAAGTTGCTCGAGGGCCTGGCTGAGCGGGGCTTCGGACACGACCAGCTGCTGGAGATGCAGCGAATCATCGATGCGGAGCAGAGCGACATCTTCGACGTGCTGGCACATGTGGCCTATGCGCTGCCCCCGGTCAGCCGGGAGGAACGGGCGGCACGCGCGAAGGTGGTGATCAGCACCAAGTTCAACACCAAGCAGCAGGTGTTTCTGGACTTCGTGCTGTCGCACTATGTCGCGGTAGGGGTCGAGGAGCTTGACCCCGAGAAGTTGACCCCGCTCCTGCGGCTCAAGTACCACAACTCGATCGCGGATGCCCTCGCCGACCTGGGAGATGCCGACGAGATCAAGGGGGCGTTCTCGGGATTCCAGCGGCACCTGTATGAGGAGAGGGTGGCGTAGAGATCCTCGACTTGGGTCAGGGGACTCGAGCCGCTCCTACGCCTCAGGCAAATGCGGCTCGGGATCCACTGCCTGCTGGTCTCCCAGCACGACTGGTGCGACCGGCTCCACCGGCGGCACGAGGTCCCCGTGACCCCACTCGGCCAGCAACTCGCGGGCGCGGCCCAGCAGCTGGTACTCGACTTCACCGCCCGGCTCGGCGTGCCCAGGCAGGTCGGCATCGCGCGGTGCGATCTCATGCCGAGCCAGCTTGTCCTTGAGCCATCTCCAGGCGGCATCGCGGTCGCCATACCACTGACTCCCCCGGATCCGGACAAATGTCCAGCCGAGGCGCTCCAGCGTTGCCTGTCGGGCGAGGTCCCTCGGCAGATCGTCGAGCGTGTGATAGCGCTCACCATCGCACTCGATGGCCAGCCGGCGATCCCCATCCCAGACCACGATGTCGATGCGATAGAAGCCCACCTGGTGCTGCGGCGTTACCTCAAAGCCGGCATCGATCAGGCGCCTCAACACCTCTTTCTCGAAGGGTGACTCCGCCTGCTCCGCCTTCTCTTCGTACACCCTGCGCAGCGCCCCGGGATCACGGACATGCTTGATGAGCGCCCGCCGCAGATCGCCCTCTTTCAGGTCGATCTCCGGATCGAGGGAATGCACCACCCAGAGCTGGTCACGCGCACGGCTCGCCGCGACGTTGAAGCGCGACTTGAAGATGTGCTCCGACAGCAGCCGTTGGGGACCCCCTGATGGCCGTGACACCATGGACAGCAGCATCACATCGCGCTCGTCGCCCTGAAATTGGCTGGGCGACCCGCAGACGATGTTATGTCGAGCCAGCAGGGCTGCCGGCACGTGCTTCAGCATGGCCGATTCGAGTTCTTTGACCTGCTCCGCGTAGAGGAGGGAGACGACGCCAATGCTTCTGTCGCGGTACCGCGAGTGTTCCGTCATCGCAGTGACGAGCGCGACAATCCACAGGGCCTCGGCGACGTTGGTCTTGTCACGATCGCCCAGACTCAAACGGGGGACGACGTGTTCGACGACGTGGGGTGCGGGAGCGGCACTGGCGGGGCGAAGCGCTCGGATCTCTCCGTCATAGGACAACCCGTTGCTGAACGCGATGATGTCGGGAACGCACCGGAAGTGCTCGCGCAGCATCAGCTGGCCGCCGAACGACGTTCGTGCAAAGTCGTAGATCGAGGTATCCGGACGAAACAGGGCGCTTCCCGGGACATCGTACAGGTAGGACTGGCGCAGCTCCTCCGTCGTATCGAGGTCCATGCCGACCGCCGAGGGTTGGACCTGCTCGTGGTCCCCGACGACGACGACCTTCCGGGCGATATAGTACGCAAGCAGGCCAGTGAGATCACACTGGCTCGCCTCGTCGACAATCACCACATCAAAGAGCTGTGACTCGGGCCGGAATGACTCGAAGACACGATCCATCGGCATGATCCAGATGGGAACCGCCCGCCTTGCCTGCTCCAGATGGGTTCGAGCCTGGCGAAGCAGCTGCCATGCAAGCTTTCCGGTACCCTTGCCGTACCGGTGCATCAACTGCGTATAGGTCAACAGGTCCTGCTTGTTTCGAGGCAATCGATCCTGCAGGAGGTGCTGCCATGTGCGAGTTGCAATCAACCGCGAGGTGATCTCCAGAAGCTGCTGCTGGCACTCTCGCAGGTCGACCTGCAGCTGATCAAGGTCGACCGCGTGCCGACGCTCCAGCTCCTCGGCAGCCTGACGATAGATCCACGCTTCGATCACGGGTCCGGGACAGACGCCATCATTGTGACCGTCCGCGCGAGTGCGCAGAGCCTCGGCCCATCCAGGTGCCGTTGGCCGCAGGCGACCGAGCAACCGCTTGCGCTCCGACACGAGCGCCTCCTGGCGCTCAAGCTCGACACGGATCGCCAGGAAACGCTCGTATGACGGCAGGTCCCGGGCGTGGAGGATCCGAGCCGCTTCCCGGGCCAGTTGCGTGGGGCCGGCCTGGAGCTGACTGATCGCCTCGGCAAGCAGCATGGATGCTGCGCGTGACTTGAGGCCCTGAAGACGGTCCTGGAGCATCGTCTCCAAGCCAGCGACGAGGCGCCGGACTTCGCGCAACAGTGGCAAGGACTCGATCCCGGGAGCCCCAGCCCGATCAAGGGCACTCGGGGACAACCCCAGCGTTGGTGGAAGCTCAGCCCGCAGAGCGAACCACTCAGGTGCCAGCCCGGCACGATGCTCCAACCGTCGCCGGAGGGCCAGGCTCTGCCCCTCATCGTCAGGGAGCGCTGGGCCACCGGGCACGAGCTCAGCCCATTGCCGGGCGTGCTGGCGCCGCTGTCCGGAGAAGTGCAGCACCTTCCTGACCAACTCCAGCTCTCGTGACGACATGGGGGGGTGCCCATTTACGGTGGCGCTGGCCATGACCTCCTTGGCATCTCCGTTGAACAGGCGCCGCCACTGCGAGATGTGGGAGGACCCACCCAGCTTCGCGACCTCCTTGGACAGCAGATCTTCGAGGCGCTGGGGATCGGTTCCCGGGCGCAGCACGACCTCATGGTCGATGCGCACCTGCCGCTCAGACCGCACGAGATCATGCCATGTGGCGATACTCTCGACCGCCTGATTGAGCCAGGGGGGCGTGCCTTCCGCGCGCAGCGCGACGTCGAGGAGTGGCTCCTCCCATGGCTCGAGTGCCGCGAGCTCCTGGCGCAGGCGGGTGACCCGGCCAAGGGCTGATCGGCAGGCGTCCTCGTGCCGTCGATGCGCCGCAGCATCTTCGGGCAATGGCGTCGTCCATTGATCCCACGACGCGCCGGCAACATCGAACGCTCGCTCTTGCTCCAGTAGCGCACTGAAGTCCGACAGTGTCGGCAAGTCGGTCACCGCGGGGACACCATCCTCGATTGCCGCCTCCACCTCGGGATCGATGCTTGCCGTCAGGTGGTAGAGCCGGTCAGTCTCCTCGGGCGTCAGCGGCGATGCGGTCTCAGGTGAGAGCGGGCCGGGGAGCCAATCGGATCGACCGACTTCCTCGACGAGCCGCTTGGCCGCCTCGGCAGGCCTGAGCGGGGTGTATCCCGTCCGAATTTCGCGATATTCACCCTGGACGCATGCGAGGATCTCGCGTGTCAGTTTCTCGATCATCGCATGCAGATCACTCCGGAGCGACGTAAGTCGGACATCCTCGGCCGAGAGTTCGTCTTGGGTCTGGGCCATCCCCTCCAGTAGCGCTGATGCCGCGTTCTTGAGTGGCTTTGACCCTTCTTCCTTGATCACACTTACTGCGAGCGGCTGGAGCGCCGAAATCAGATGGCCTTTGAGGACATTCAGCGCCTTGCCCTTCTGACTGGTGACCAGCACAGTCTTTCCCTGTGCGGTCAGATGTCCGATCAGGTTGGCGATCGTATGACTCTTGCCGGTGCCGGGAGGGCCCTGCACGAGCACGGCATCATGCCGATCGAGCTCTTGGACAAGCTTGAGCTGCTCCCGATTGGCGGCCTTCCCGAACAGCACCTCGGGCGGTGCGACCGTTGACCAGCCACCCGACCCGAGCGTGACGCCTGGCCTCGCAACGGCCGTTCCTCCGACGATCTGCACCAGGGACGCGGGCAGGTCGCTCCCCGCCCCGATCTGATCGACCACCTCGGTCAGAACCTCTGCGAGGTCTGCGCCACGACTCCGCATCAGGAGAACGGGACGCGGACTGACAACGGGGCGAGGCCCGGGGTCATCAGGAACGCCCGATTCGAACCTGCCATCGACCCACAGCGTCTGAACGACACGCCGACCCCATGCCTGCACGGCATCCGGACTGAAGGGATGCACCCGATCCTCTCTGAGTCCTTCTTGTAGGCCGCGAAGCGCCGTCTCGGCCACCTCAGGCTCACCGACCAGGACCCGCGAGAGGAACTCTGTCGGGGCCTCTGGTAAATCGATGACTCGGATCAGCGGGGTATCGGGGTCGAACTCGACCTTCATTCGGCGTGCAAGCAGTGGATGGTCGAGCGGCCCCCGTGTGGCACCTTGCCATGTCAGGTGCACGTCTGCGGCGATGGCCTCCACGCTGCCGAGATCCCGTTCCAGCGCAGCATGCAATTCGAACAGTCGGTCGTAGAGCTGGCGAGCCTCCCAAGCGGGGCGGTTCCGCGCCTGCCACTCCACCCACCGCTGCTTCCACGCTTCGAGTGCCTCCGCCCTCTCCGGCTCATCCTCGAACTCCTCGAATACATCTTCAGGTGGACCGGGTGTGACGATGCGGCGTGCCGCAACAGCAATCGCGCCATTGATCGCGGTCCAGCCGTCGTTCACCCAGCCCTCAAGGACGCCGGGAGGCGCAGGGGCGGTCTCAACGTGAGCACGAGTCACCTCGAGCAGTGGCCAGTCGTGCTCCGGATCGTGTGGACGTCTTTGAACCGCAGGATGCTCGGGAAGCGACGTGAGGTCGAGTCGCCACGGATAGCTCGAGAGAGATCTTGGAGGGGGGACTCGTTCATCCTGCTGGAGCTTTAAGAACTGAAAGACTCGAGCAAGCCGATCCCGAATGACGTCCGGGTCGAGCTCCGGCTCAGCTCCTGGGAGGGCAGGCTCACTCATTCTGGGGACTCATCCTTGCTCGAGAAGCTGGTGACGCCAATTGTTCCGGAGAAACCGCCCCGATAGGTCCGACGGGGCCGCAGGCCAAGGACCTGGCGAACCCTGTCCCACCACGTCGGGGAATCGGGGAGGACCGCGTCAGCGTGAATTACCCCCATGGACTGGGCAGGATTCTCCTGGGGAAGCGATGGAGGGGCGAGGCCGATCTCGCCACGTACTAGCTCGCCGAGGAAGCGGCGATAGCGTGTTGCCTCCCTCAGAGCCGGCAATACCTTGAGTACGCTGGCTCGGAGACGCTCAGCACCACGAAGTGCGACGTGCCACGGATCCTCATGGGCGGGCCAGAGTGCCAGCACTGCCAGGTAGCGCAGGCCAGCAATGACGACATCCTCGTCAGTCGACGCGGTGCCCCCTGCACCAGCAACGAACCGCTGACGCAGGGCCACCAGGCAGGCTCCGAGGTCTGCAGGCTCTCCGCTTGGCTCCTCGGTGTGATCAGCGATCATCACCCAAGACCCTTCGTTGCACATACCCTCGGTCATAGGTCAGGAGTACCTCGATGCGGCGGTTACGTTCGAGGGCCTGCGGGTCGATCGGGTGGAACTCGGCCTTTCCGACCGAGGACATCTTCGCGTTCGTGATGAGCCCGTTGGCAGACCAGAGCGCCACGACCGACGTCGCGCGAGCAGATGACAGCTCCCAGTTCGTCGCATACGAACACCCCGCGCGATTGGGCGTCGGCAGTGTATCGGTATGTCCCTCGACACTGACGGTGAGAAAGAGCGCTTCATGTCTGGCCAGCACGCTACCGACAATCTCCAAAAGCTCCTGCCCTCCGGGCTTGAGTGCGGACTGGCAGGTCTCGAACAGCGTTGCGTCGCGAAACGTCAGCCGCTGGCGCTCGGGCGAGTCCGTCGTGTCAAGGATGACCTGGGCACCGGCTGCCGTGACAATCTCGTGGGCCACTGTCTCCTTCTCGAGGCGCAGCTGCCTGTTGATCGCACTGTCGCGATAGGTTTGGAGGAACTGCAGCACGATGAAAATCACCAGAAAGAGGACCATGGTGATCGAGATGTCCGACAGGACCGACCACGGCGCGAACTCCTCGTCCGCGTGTCCGGCTCGGAACTCCATATCAGCTGAACAGCTTCCGCGAGAGTCGAGCCATTAGGCCCTCAGGCTCACCGGTTGTGGGCGGGGGAGACGGCTCGGGCGGTGTAGCGTCCGCGCCCTGTGGCCGGGCCGCCGGAGCGTGAGGCAGCTCTCGTCGGTCAATGGCCCGCGGCGTGGCCGATGAATCGAGACGCTCCTCAAGTCGGGCGATCGCGGCAATGATACGATCAGCGTCCTTCGACGAGGAGGTCGGTCCGACATCGCGTGCGGCACGGAGTGTGGCATCGACGCGGTCGTTGAGCATGGCAAGTCGGCTCAGTGACTCGGAGAGGAGACGGGTAGATTCTTGGCTACCGCGAAGGGACTCGGTCAACGCTCCAATGGCGGGCCCGAGATTCTC
>JAGRHX010001342.1 GCA_020444775.1 Gammaproteobacteria bacterium | reverse complement strand
CACCCCGGCGTCACCCCGGCGTCACCCCGGCGTCACCCCAAGGAGCTATCGATGAGTGACACGTCCGACTGCATCTTCTGCCGCATCGTGCGCGGCGAGATACCCTCGTTCCAGCTCTACGAGGACGAGCATTCGCTCGCCTTCATGGATATCAATCCCGCCAACCAAGGGCATGCGCTGGCCATCCCCAAGCGGCACAGCGAGAACCTGTTCACCATCGACCCGGAGGACCTGGCCCACACGGCGCAGGCCGCGCAACGTGTCGCCATCGCCATCCACAAGAGCCTGGCGCCCGCGGGTATCAACCTGGTGCAGGCCAACGGTCCGGCCGCCGGTCAGTCGGTGTTCCATTTTCACATGCACATCATGCCGCGGATAGCCGGTGACGAGCTGAAGCTGAACTGGGGCATGTACCCGGGCGACATGGAGGCGATCGGCAATCTCGCCAAGCGGATCACCGACGCCATGTGAGCAAGGGGTCGCCGCGCCGGTCAGACGCGGGACACGACCGGCCGTTCAGCCGGTCGTGTCGAGCTCGCTGTACAGCCGCAGATGGTAGCGATGGTCGCCGAACATCGGATCGAGCATGGTCAGTCGCTTGAAGTAGTGACCGATCGCCATGTCGTCGGTCATACCCATGCCACCGTGCATCTGCACCGCGGACTGACCGATGAAATGCGCCCGTGAGCCGATGAGCCACTTCGCGCCCGCGTAGGTCTTGACCCGCTCGATGCCATCACTGTTGCCCAGGCGGGCGGTCGCCACCAGCATCAGCGACTCGCATTCCTCGAGCGCAATCCACATGTTGGACATGCGGTGCTGCATGATCTGGAAGCTGCCGATCGGGCGTCCGAACTGCTCACGGGTCTTCAGGTACTCGTTGGTGCTCTCCACCACCATGCGCATGCAGCCAACCGCCTCGGCGCAGAGCGCGGCAATTGCATGGTCGCTGGTCTTCTCGATCGCCGCAAAGGCGCCGCGCGGATCGCCGAGCACCGCCGGCGGCTCGACACGCACATCGTCGAGCATCACCTCCGCGGCGATCTGATCGTCGTTGTTGCGATAGCCCCGGACCCGCACGCCTTGCGCCTTCGGGTCGACCAGGAACAGACCGATGCCGTCACGGTCGCGGCTGTCCCCGGCGCTGCGCGCCGAGACGATGATCCGATCGGCGGCCGGCGCACCCAGCACCACCGACTTGTGACCGTTCAGCCGCCAGCCGTCACCGTCGGCGCGCGCGCTCGTTTCGACGTCGAACAGATCGAAGCCGGACTGATCCTCGGCGTAGGCGAAGGCCAGCTTCAGCCGTCCCTCGACCAGCGCCGGCAACAGCTCGGCGCACTGCGCGGCCGAGCCGGCGTAGCGGATCAAGTTCGCGCCGAGCACCACGGTGGCGAAGAAGGGCTCGAGCACCAGCCCCTCGCCGATGCCCTGCATCAGCACCATGGTCTCCACCGCGCCGTCGCCCGGGGTCCCTTCGCCGAGCCCGCCGTACTGCTCGGGCACGCCGACCCCCAGCCAGCCGAGCTCGGCCATCTGCTGCCAGTTCGCCTGGCTGTAGCCGTCTTCGCTGGCGGCCAGCGCGCGGCGCTTGTCGAACGCGTAGTTCTCGCGCAGGAATCGCTGCACGCTGTCCTTGAGCAGCTGTTGTTCTTCTGTGAGCTCGAAATTCATGCTTCACCCTTGCCTATGCGGTTTCTCGTCCGGCCGCGCACTGCTCACAGGCCCAGGACCATCTTGGCGATGATGTTGTGCTGGATCTCGTTGCTGCCACCGTAGATCGAGGTCTTGCGCAGGTTGAAGTAGACCGGCGCCAAGGAGCCGGCCTCGAGCGGACCGACGGGTGTCTCGTTGTAGCCGTACTCGCGTGCCTCGGGTATGTGGGGCAGGGCGTAGTAACCGACGGCGCGCATCAGCAGCTCGGAGATGTGCTGCTGCATGTCGGTGCCGCGGATCTTCAGCATGTTGGCCTCGTTACCCGGCTCGCGACCGCTCTCCGCCGCCATCAGATAGCGCAGCTCGGTGAACTCCAGCGCGCTCAGCTGAATCTCGGCTTCGGCCACCTCGCGGCGGAAGTCCGGATCGTCCGCGAGCAGCCGGCCGCCGACCCGTCGCCTCGCGGCGATCTGGCGCAGATAATCCAGCCGTGCCTTGGAGGCCGCGATGCGTGCGATCCCTGAGCGTTCGTGGCTGAGCAGGAACTTGGCATAGGTCCAGCCCTTGTTCTCCTCGCC
>JAGRHX010001341.1 GCA_020444775.1 Gammaproteobacteria bacterium | reverse complement strand
AACATGAAGGGCGTCTACCTGGTGGGGCGCGAGGCGGCCCGGCGCATGCGCGAGCGCGGCGCCGGCGTGATCCTCAACACCGCCAGCGTGGTGGCCCACTACGGCAACATCGGCCAGACCAACTACGGGGCAGCCAAGGCAGGCATCGCGGCATTCAGCATCATCGCGGCTCGCGAGCTGCGGCGTATCGGTGTCACCGTGAACGCCATCTGCCCATCCGCCTACACGCGCATGACCGAGGGCTTGCGTCAGTACTCGGAGGAGGAGATCAAGAAGCGTGACCCGCATTGGGTCTCGCCGCTCATCGTCTATCTGGCCTCCAAGCAGGCGGGCGACATCACCGGTCGCGTGTTCCAGGCCGGTGGCGGCATGGTGGCGATCTGTGAAGGTTGGCGGCGCGGCGCCGAGACCGAGCAGATGGAAGAGCCGGCCGCGGTCGGTGAGTGGTTGCGCGCCAATCTGTCCAAGGTGCGTAAGAACTCCGGTATGGATGGCTTGGAGCTGGACTGATCCGGCACCCAGGAGCGGACCCTGGCCAGCGGCGCGGAGCCGCTGGGCCAGGGTCCGGCACGCCCCCGAGCGGCTGGCGATCCGACGAGCGGGCCTCAGGCTAGCGAAGACGCCCGCTGCAGCGCCGCGCGAAAACGCTCGGATGCATCGCCGCCGGCGAGCTCGACGAGCCCGAGCTGGCTGAGGGCGAGCGCGAAACGCAGCCGTCGCGACGGCTCGTAGAAGCGCCGGTGCAGCGTCTCCACGCTGCGCGCCACCTCGATCATCAGCGCGCACAGCAGCCTGAAGGCGGCATCGTTCAGCGAGCCACGGTACATGTTGGCGCGTCCGGCCGGATCGATGGCCGGCCACTCGCTCAAGCCCAGGAATCGCAGATACCAGTCGGCCCGGTAGTCCTGCACCGCGCTGACCAGACCCATCCAATCGCAGAAGGTCTCGTCGAACAGATTCAGATGCATGCTGCCATACAGCCGCTTGGTCGTGTAGTGCATGAACTCGTGCTCCAGACGCAGCGTTTGTGAACACTGCAGCCACTTCGCATCGCTCATCCGCAGACCGAGATCGTCGGCGCTGGCCGCGCTGTAGGGTTGCGCGCAGACGATCATCAGCTTGTCCATGAAGCGCCACGGCTCGTCCCGGCTGACCCGCTGCATCTCGGCCGACCAGCCCGGTCTATTGGCTGTGGCGGCCGTGGCGGTTGCGGTGGCCGACCAGGCGGTCTTGTATCGATTCACCCGTCCCCAGTCGAGCAGGCCGGCAATCAGCAGCGCGTTGACCGAGGCCGGTACCGGCTCCGGCTCGCCGCGGTAGTACAGGGCCCGCATCAGATCGCTGAAATCCGCATGCGACGGGGTCGATATCACCGGCAAGGCGCCGCTCGGGTGCTCGTGGATGAACAGCGACAGCCGTTCCGGCTCGCGCAGCTCGAAGCGCGCATCGAAGGCCTCCAGCCAGGCGAGCTCGCCGAGTCGCATGCAGCGTCGGTAGGCCTCGGATCCAGACACACCGCGTTGAATGGGGATCCGCAGCTGCGGCAGGATGCTCTGCAAGCCGGCAAACGGTGCGTGAGCGAAGTCGGCCACAAAGCCTCGCCAGTCGGCGACGTGTGGCTCATCGGCGAGCGGGAAGCTGTGGATCGGTGGATCGGGAAATGGGCCAAAGCGCGCCGAGCAGTAGTCGAGCACAGCATCGATGTCGCCGGGCTCGCCACCCAGCGTGCGCAGGAGCATACGTCCCGCGGCGCTCGCCTCGTCGTCGGGAGATCGGATATCGATGTCGTTCATGACTTTGCCGGGTCTCGCTGGACATGCCTTGGCCTGGCCTGGAGGTGGCACTATACCGAAGGCCGGTGGTGATGGTTTCGAGATCAGTATCGGCATCGGCGTGGCATGACACGAGTCTCGAGGCAACGCCGAGGCATCAGCGTATCCTTGAATTCTTGCCGACGGTGTCCGACGCCGGCCATCGGGCGGCGTTGACGTGGGAGATGGCCGATGATTGCAGAGCAGTGGCAGATAGGTGATGTCAGGATCCAGCGCATCGTGGAGATGCCGCTGAGTCCGGAGAGCGGCATCATGTCCAGACTGATCCCCGACGCCACCCCTGAGCGTCTCGCCAGGCTGCCGTGGCTGGCGCCGCATTTCGTCGATGCGCAGTGGCGTATGCGTGGCAGCATCCACGCCCTGG
>JAGRHX010001340.1 GCA_020444775.1 Gammaproteobacteria bacterium | reverse complement strand
GTGCAGGCGTCCCCCAGTGCAGGCGATCTCATGGAGTCTTTGATGGGCGTGTGGCCGAGGAGGCCGCCCGGCTAGCGAATGCCACCACGGGCTAGGTATCGAGTCGGGGTCACGCCCAGCCTGCGTCTGAACATCGCGATGAAGGCGCTGGTGCTCTCGTAGCCCAGCTCCAGGGCGACGGTCGTCACCGGCGCGCCGGAGGCGAGCAGCTCGAGTGCGCGCAGCAACCGGCACTGACCGCGCCACTCGCGGAACGACATGCCCGTCTGGGCCTGGAACAGACGCATCAGGGTACGTTCGCTGGCACCGGTGGACGGCGTCCACTCGGCGAGCGTGCGGGTATCGGCGGGATCGGCGACCAGGGCGGCGACGATCGGCTGCAGCCGCGGATCGGACGGCATCGGCAGCGCCAGCGGCGCGGTGCGCATGGCGCGCAGCTCGTCGAGGATCACCCCGATCAGCCGTTCGCCGCGACTACCCGGGCCGAAGTCGTGTGGCGCGATGGCGACCGCCGCCACCACCAGCTCGCGCAGCAGCGGGCTGACGTAGAACACACGGACGTCGGCGGGCAGCTCGGGCAGCGCATCCGGCTCGATATAGAGGGTGCGCATCGCCACCTGACCGTGGGCCTCGATCCGATGCTGCACACCGCCGGGCACCCAGACCGCCTGCTCGGGCGGCACCACGAAGGCGCCCGAGTCGGTGGTCACCGTCATCAGCCCGTGGCTCGCGTGCACCAGCTGGGCGCGCCGGTGGTGGTGGGCGGGCAGTTGCTGCCCGGGTTGCAGGTCGCGACCATAGGCGACCACTGATTGGGGCAGCGCCTCCAAAGCCGGCAGGGTCGGGTCGAGCGGCAGGGTCGTTTGGCGGATTCTCGACATGGGTTGACAGTTTGCCGCCAACGCGCCAGCGGGCGCTAGCGCAGAATCGCTTCATCCGGGCGTCGGTTGGGGCTTCGTAGCTGCCTGTCGAGCCGGTCCGGACCTGCCCATCCCATCCGTCCATCCGGAGGGCCTTCGACTCGAAGGCGGACCACGGCCATGACACGCGACCAGATCAATTTCCTGTTCCTGAACGTGGGTCACTTCCTGGACCATCTGTTCCTGCTGATCTTTGCCACGGTTGCCGCCTTGAGCCTCACCGCGGCCTGGGACATGACCTATGCAGAGCTCATCCCCTACGCGACACCGGGCTTTGTGGTCTTCGGCCTGTGCGCCGTGCCGGCCGGGTGGCTCGCCGACAAGTGGAGCCGCGAAGGCATGATGATCGTGTTCTTCATCGGAATCGGCCTCGCCTCGATCGCGACTGCCTTCACTACCGGGCCCTGGACATTGATGCTCGGGCTGACCGCCATCGGCGTGTTCGGCGCCATCTATCACCCGGTCGGTATTTCGATGGTCGTGCAGGGCCGCAAGAAGACCGGTGTGCCGCTTGCCATCAACGGCATCTTCGGCAATCTGGGCGTGGCCAGCGCGGCGCTGCTCACGGGCCTGCTCATCGACTCCAGCGGCTGGCGCTCGGCCTTCGTGTTGCCGGGCATCGTCTCGGTCGCCGTCGGTGTGCTGTACTGGCGCTTCGTCAGCGCCGGCCGGTCCGCGGATGCGAGCCTGGCCGCGACAGCCGTCAATCCCGCGCCGGCCGCGGCAGCTGCGGCGGCACCGGCCATCAATCGCGCCACCCTCGTTCGGGTCTTCGCGATCATCTTCTTCACCACCGCCATCGGTGGCCTGATCTTCCAGAGCACGACCTTTGCACTGCCCAAGGTCTTCGATGAGCGTCTGGCCGATCTGGCCGGCTCGGCGAGCGCGGTGGGGATGTACGCCTTCATGGTCTTCGCGGTGGCGGCCTTCGCGCAGCTCGTGGTCGGTCACCTGGTGGACAACTATCCGGTGCGGGTGGTGTTCTCGGCGGTCGCGTTCCTACAGGCCGTGTTCCTGGGGCTGATGATCCAGCTCCAAGGCATCGCTGCCCTGTTGGTCGCCGTAGCCTTCATGCTGGTGGTGTTCGGGCAGATCCCGATCAATGACGTGCTGATCGGCCGGCTGGCCAGGAGTGAGTGGCGCAGCCGCGCCTTCGCGGCGCGCTACATCGTGACCTTCACGGTCACCGCCACCGTCATTCCCGGGATCGCCTGGCTGCACTCGAGCTGGGGCTTTGGCGTGTTGTTCGCCGTGCTGTCAGCGGCGGCGCTGCTCATCTTCACGGCGACCATGATGCTGCCGAGCGCCAACGCGGTCGTCGACGGCCGCGCGCCTGAAGCGGCTTGATTCCGCGCCCGAGCGCGAGGCCCCTGCTCAGACCAATCGAAGGCGGGCCAAGGAGGCCATTGCCGAGTCGCACTCACCGATCGCCGGTGTGATCTCCAGTTCGAGCGCGCTGACCTCGGCAAGCTGCAACCGGTGCGACTCGTCTTCACGAGTCGAGCCACCGGGACTGAAGTTCCATTGCTGGCGCAGGATCTCGTGCCCGCCGCGGCCACTGTCATCGAACCAGCGCAGCACGTATTCCTGGGTGCGCGCGGTGTCGCGCTCTTCGAAGCACAGCTCGATGCGTTGCAATGACTGGGGCCGGTCGAACAGCAGTCGAATCGTCTGCTTGCCCGGCTTGGCGGCACGCCAGCCCGATCCGCGGCCCGGCAGCAGCGCGGCTTCGATGGGATGCGCCGGGTCCTCGGAGGTCACCTCGACCTGGGCCAGCGATTCGAGATCCAGGTAGCCCGCCTCTGGCCTCACCGGGTGCTCGGTCTCGATGATTCTCTTACGCATGGTGTTCTCCATGAATGGTTCACCGATGCCAGTTGCTCGACCATGTCCCAGTCTACGGGCGGTGCGCACGTGCCGCATGGGCTGCGCGGGCGTGATGCAATGTGGGCCCGAGCCCGGTTCGTCGCCGGGCTTGTCCTTCAGTCCTCTAGCGAACGAGCCAGCCACAGCGTGCGCGACCCGTAGAGCCCCAGGATGGGGCCGGGCAGCAGCAACCAGGCGATCGTCGGACCCATCGCCTCGGCAAGGCCCGTGGCCAGCCAGATGGCGGCAACGGTGATGGCAAAGCCGATTGCGTTCTGGATGGCCAGCGCGCCGCCGACCAGCGATGGTGGACAGGCTCGTGCGGAGAGGGCGGAGAAATGCGGTGAGTCGGTCGCCACGGTCGCACCCCAGGCCAGCAGCAGGGTGACCGCGAGAAACGGCGGCAGCCCGCCGCCGGCGAGGCCGAAAGCCAGGCAGCAGAGCGCCGAGCCGGCCAGCGAGGCCGCGGCCACACGTGCGCTGCCGAAACGGTTGCTCAGCGTGCCACCTAGGATGCTTGCCGGCGCGCCGATCGCAATCACCAGGAACGACAGTCCGGCGAGCCCCAGCACCGACAGGTCACGGCCGAGCGTGGTCTGCATCAGCAGCACCG
>JAGRHX010000095.1 GCA_020444775.1 Gammaproteobacteria bacterium | reverse complement strand
ACACCAGCGAGCGCGCGAACGGCGAGGCCTTCGGAGTCTCCACCTGCCGTACAGCGATGGCGCCGCTACGCACGTCGCGCAGCACCTGTTTGAGACCGTCGATATCGAAGATGTCCTTGAGCGCCTGCCGGTAGGTTTCGAGGACGATGGGAAACGAGGGATAACGCTGAGCAGTCGCGAGCAGCTGCTGGGCGCGTATGCGCTGGGCCCAGAGCGGATTACGCGCGGTCACGCTACGCCTTGGCAACAGCAGGGCACGCGCCGCGTTCTCCCTGAACAGACCGGCGAACAGCGCGCTGTTCGCCACCTCGGTGGTGATCGTCTCCTCCAGCTCGTCCACATCCGGCAGCAGCGCTTCCAGCGGCGGCAGCTCATCGAGATCGGCAAAACGCAGGACGATGCCGTCGTCGGTGTACATCACCTGGATATCGAAGTCCTGGGCCCGTGTCAGACCATGTTGAATGGCCATCGCCCACGGCGCGTGCACCCGTGCGCCGAACGGACTGAGCAGACATACCCGCCAGTCACCGAGCTCGTCCCTGAAGCATTCCACCACCAGGGTACGGTCGCTGGGCAGCACGCCGCAGTGCGACTTTTGATCGCTGAGATAGCCGGCCAGATTGATCGCGGCGTTCTCGTCCAGAACCGTATGCGCTCGCAACCACTCGTGCGCATCGGCCTGACGCATCTCGCCCAACCGACCCAGGAAACGGCCGACCGCGCGACCGAGCTCCAGAGGTCGACCCGGGCCGTCACCGCGCCAGAATGGCAGGCGCCCCGGCTCGCCGGGTGCCGGAGACACCAGCACCCGGTCGCGGGTGATCTGCTCGACACGCCAGGTCGAGGCGCCGAGCAGGATGTTGTCGCCTGGTCGGGTCTCGAACACCATCTCCTCGTCGAGCTCGCCCAGTCTCGGTCCGCCCTCACCCAGATGCACCGCGTACAGGCCGCGGTCCGGGATGGTGCCGGCGTTCATCCGCACCAGCATGGCGCTGCCACGCCTAGCGCTGAGCGTATCGGTCGCGCGATCCCAGACGATGCGTGGGCGCAGATCGGCAAAATCGGTCGACGGATAGGCGCCGGACAGCATGTCCAATACGCTTTCGAGCAACGCCGGGCTCAGCTCCGCGTACGGGCAGGCACGGTTCAACAAGGCCTGCAGCTCGGCCACCCGCCAGCTGCGCATCGCGCACATCGAGACGATGTGCTGGGCGAGCACGTCGAGCGGGTTGCGTGGGATCTCCACCGACTCGATCTCGGCGGTCAGCATGCGCTCGGCGACCACCGCGCACTCGAGCAGATCGCCCTTGAACTTCGGATAGATGCACCCCGAGCTCGGCGTTCCGACCTGGTGCCCCGCGCGACCGATACGCTGCAGGGCGCGTGCCACCGAGCCGGGTGACTCGACCAACAGCACGCGGTCGACCGCCCCCATGTCTATACCGAGTTCCAGCGAGCTGGTGGCGACTATCGCGCGCAGACGTCCGGACTTCAGCGCATCCTCGATCTCGGCACGCTTTTCCTGGGAGACGCTGCCGTGATGAGCGAGCACCAGCTCTTCACCGGCGAGCTCGTTCAAGCGCTGTGTGAGTCGTTCACAGAGCCCGCGACTGTTGACGAAGACAATCGTCGAACGATGCGTCGCGATCTCGTCGAGCAGGCGTGGGTAGATGGCTGGCCAGATACCACGCTCGCGTGGCGGCGCGGGCTTCTGCGCCGCGTACAGCTCGGCAAGTATGGCACCGCCGGGCGGTGTCTGCCGCGAATCGGTGTCGACCGCTTCCATGTCGGGCACCGGCACGCTGACCTGCAGATCGAGCATCGGCATGGTCGAGGCATCGACCAGCGTGACCTCACGGCTACCGCACAGGAAGCGCCCTACCCGGTCCATGGGACGCACCGTCGCCGACAGACCTATGCGCTGCGGCTCGAGCTCGCAAAGCGCGCTCAACCGCTCCAATGACAGTGCCAGATGCGCGCCGCGCTTGGTAGGCGCGAGGGCGTGGATCTCATCGACGATGATGCAGCGTACGTTGCCGAGCGTCTCACAGGCTCGCGAGCTCAGCAGCAGATAAAGTGACTCGGGGGTCGTCACCAGTATCCGGGCAGGCGACTTGAGCTGCTGGCGTCGCTCGGACTGTGGCGTGTCGCCGGTGCGCACCGCGATGCGGATGTCGTGATGGGTCAGACCCAGTCGCTCGGCGCTACGCGAGATGCCGGCCAGGGGCGCGCGCAGGTTGCGCTC
>JAGRHX010001339.1 GCA_020444775.1 Gammaproteobacteria bacterium | reverse complement strand
TCGGGCTGTCGGCCCAGGTTGCCCCGTTGGAGATGAAGGGTTCCGCGGCCGCACGACGTAGATCGTGTAGCACGAGATCAAAGCCCGCCTTTTGCAGGTTGGCCACCATGCCCTTGCCCATCATGCCCAGCCCGATGAATCCGATACGCATTGCTCTACTCCGCCCGTGTGGTGATCGTGTCTGCATAGAGTAGCGTGCCAGCGCCAGGAAATCGCACACCGCGCACAACCGCCTGGATGCCGTTGTCGCGGCATGTTCGGTGTGCATCGGCCGTCGCTGCGTGCCGAGACCACGCGGCGCAAATCCACCCGCGCGGCCAGCCCGTTGGGGCATATCGCCCCTCGTCACGCGGCGGCGATGGCCGCCAACGCTGACCCGGTCAGGCGCGTCACGCGGCAGCGCGTCGCCGATGGACTACAGGTGCTCGCGACGCGCCGCTCGTCGACCAGGGCGAGCGCATGGGGCGCGCCGAGCACAGGTCTGGCCGGCTACGGCAATCGGACACGCCGGCCTGGGTGTGGTCGGTTGCCTACACTCCAAATGAGCCGAGAACTCAATATCTTGCCGCTCACGAGCCGAAGGAGTGCAGGCGATCCGCCACACCCCGGTGAGGGGCTGTTGGTGTGCATGGCACACGGCTTGGCAGGCATGAGCAGCCGTCCGCGTCGTGCTGGCGGCGCAACAGATCGATCCGCTTCGACTCGGCATCACACGCACTCAGGCGGATCGGCGGGAGTGGAAACCATGATCACCAAGTGCGTACAGAAGGCCATGCTGCGAGGCTCGATGTTGGCTCTGGCCTCGATGCTGATCGCAACTTCGGGTCACGCCCAGAAGACATCCACGCAGGCCGGGCAGGCCCCGTCGGGCGCATCGGCACAGCAGACACCAAACCAGCCGTCCCAGGATCCGACTTCCGCGAACGGCGAGTCAGCGTCGGGCGCCACCGCCAATGCCCTGGACAAGACGGCCCGTCAGACGGGCGCCATGGACCAGCCAGCTTCGTCTGGCACCACCAAGGCGCCGAGCGGAACCGAGCCGGCGGGGGATGCGGCGGCCATCGCGGCCACCGCCGAGGCACCCACCGCTGCGGGTGGCTTCATCGTCGAGCAGCGAGTCGATCAGATAGATACCGAGCAGCTCATCGGCACACCAGTGATTGATGGTACCGGCGAACGCATAGGCGTGGTCGATGACCTCATCGTCTCCGCCGAGGGCATGGTGAAGTCGCTGGTGATCGGTGTCGGGGGTGTGTTGGGCCTGGGCCAGAAGCATGTCGAGCTGCCCTGGGATCAAACCGATGTGACGACGGCCGAGGGGATGGTCAGGGCCAAGCCGGCGCTAGCGGACCTGCGAGCGATCCCAGATGACGAAACACAACAAGAACGTCCCATCGGCAAGGATGCGGTGACACCCGATCAGGACGAGGTGGGCAACATCGACGGTCTGCTGGTCGAGTCTCAAGGTCGGGTGAGCGCGGTCATTCTCGGGATCGGTGGATTTCTCGGCCTCGGCCAGAAGCAGGTTGCGCTGCCAATCGAGCGGGTGGACCTGAATCCGAGCAGGACGATCGCCATGGTCGACGTCAACCCGGCAAGCTTCGAACGAGCCCCTGAGTATCGCAGTCTCGAGGACAGACGTGCCGAGCAGGCGAGTGATGTCACCAGCGCGCGTGGAACGGCCGTGCCCGTCACCTCGCCACGATCGAGTTCCGCGCTAGACCAGTCGCACGAGGCGCCGCGTCAGTAGTCGCCAGTAGCGCATTGCATATGACGAGCGGTCTCGCAACGCGGGTCCGCTCGTCCGCGCTTGGGCCGTGTCAGCCATCGGTGCAACGGATGGCGTGTTGCTGTGTTGGCATGGCCCCTGCAGGTCAAGCCCCCAAGAAGCTGATGCTGACGGACAGCGTTGCCAGGGGAGCAGTAGAGACATGCCGAGCACGCGCGCACCAGAGCAGGACCAGACCTCGTCGACGGACGGAACACGCCGAGGCGCGATGTGAGCATGCGACAGATGCTCGGCGTGAGCCTGCTCATGGCAGCCTTGGGGTCGGCCGGTCTCTACGTGTATTCCGCCGGAGATGCCGATGAGCAGCAGCCAGCGAGCGAGAAGCCGCAGGCCATCGCCGTCGAGGTCGGCGAGCTGGACGTGCGGACGGCTGAGACCGAGCACCGCACCAATGGTCGGATTGTCGCCGTGCGCTCGGTGCGGCTCACCTCAGAGGTCAACGGGCGGGTGACGGAGATTGGCATCTCCGACGGGGCACGCCTCGAGCAGGGCGCGCTGGTGGTGCGCTTCGACGATGACTCCGAGCGCGCCGCGCTCGCCGCCGCTCGAGCACGGCTCGAGGAATCGCGGCGACAACGACTACGCACCGCGGATCTGAACGCGCGTGGACTCGCGCCGCAGGCTGACCTGGACGCTGCGCGCGCCGCCGAGGAAGCTGCGGTGGCGGAGCTGGCACGAGCCCGGGTCGCGCTCGATGACCGGACCGTGCGCGCGCCGTTCGACGGTGAGGTCGGCTTCGTCGCGGTCGAGCAGGGAGCGGTCGTGGCGCCGGGCGACGAGCTGGCCACGCTGGCGACGACCTCTCGGTTGAGAGTCCGGTTCGAGCTGCCGCAGCGCTTCGGCGCCGCGGTCGCTGCCGATTCACGGGTGCGTGTCGCCGACCCCAACGGTCAGCGGCGCGAAGCGACGGTCGAGACGGTATCCCCATTGGCCAGAGAGGGTGGACGTAGCGTCGAGGTAGAGGCCGTGCTCGAGCCCCAGGCAGCGCCTGATCCGCCGCCGGCACGTGGCGAGCAGCGGTGGTTGCCGGGCGCATTCGTCACGGTCGATGTGGTCGTGGAGAGACGCCCGGACGCATTGTTCGCGCCCGATACCAGCTTGCTCTGGTCCGGCCCCAACGCCTACGTGTTCGTCGTCGACGACAAAGGGATGGCTCGTCGTTTCGCCGTGCGTCCCGGCGTCTCGAAGGGGAATCACATCGAACTGCGCGACGCCGATCTGGATGCTGATGCACGTATTGTCGTCAGCGGGGCGCAGAAGCTCTCCGATGGTGATGCGGTGAAGATTGTCGACACAGCGTCCTCGCGCTCATGAGCTTGACCCGTCTGCCCGTCACCCAACCGGTCGCGTCGGTGGTCTTCGGGCTGCTGCTGGTGGCGCTCGGCATCGGCGCGATCACCCGCATGCCGGTACGCGAGTATCCGGATGTCGATCCGCCCATCGTCTCGGTGGGCGTCGTCTATCCCGGGGCCTCGGCCGAGGTCGTAGAGCGGGATGTGGTCCAGCCGATCGAGGACAATCTCAGCGGTATAGACGGGGTCGAGCTGATCACCTCCACCAGCCGCGCGGGGTTCGCCCAGGTCGACGTCGAGTTCCTGCTGCGCCGTGACCTCGACGCCGCGGCAGGCGACGTGCGTGACCGGGTCGGCGCGGTGCGCAGGGCGCTGCCCGAGGAGGTCGAGGAACCGGTCATCTCCAAGGCCTCCGCCGACGCGCAAGCGATGATGTGGATCACGCTGACCAGCGAGCAGCGCGACCGGCGCGCGCTGACCGACTTCGCGATCCGCGAGCTGGTTGATCCGCTCTCGCTGGTGCCCGGCGTCGCACAGGTGATAGTTGGCGGCGAGCGACGCTATGCGATGCGGCTGTGGTTGGACCCCGATCGTATGAGCGCCCGCGGGATCACGGTGACCGAAGTTGCAAACGCGCTTCGCCTCGAGAACGTGGAGCTGCCGGGCGGGCGCCTGGAACGCGACACGCGCGAGCTGACGGTACGGGTGGATTCGAAGCTCGATGCGGTGGATGCCTTCGAGGCGCTGGTGGTTGCCCAACGTGACGGCTACCAGATAACCGTAGCCGACGTCGCACGCGTCGAGCTAGGCGCCCAGAGTTACCGCAGCGCGGTATTCCGCAACGGTCGACCCGCGGTGGGGCTGGGCGTGGTCCGACAATCCGGCTCGAACACGGTCGCCGTGGCGCGCGAGACCCGCGCTACCCTCGATGAGCTACGTGCCCGCGTTCCGTCCGACATCGAGCTGTCGATCTCGTACGACCGCGCCATCTTCATCGAGGGCTCTCTGCGCGAGGTGGTACGCACACTGTTGATCACCGCCGCGCTGGTCATCGCCGTCATGGTGCTGTTCCTCGGCTCATTACGGGCGACGCTGGTACCGGCGGTGACCATTCCCGCTGCGTTGCTGGCGGCAATGATCCTGCCCTATGCGCTCGGCTTCTCGATCAACACATTGACCTTGCTCGCGCTGGTGCTGGC
>JAGRHX010000094.1 GCA_020444775.1 Gammaproteobacteria bacterium | reverse complement strand
GGTGTGCCGCTGGCGCCGGTGATGGCGTTCTGGCTGGCATCGCCGTTGATGGATCCCTCGATGTTCCTGCTCACCTCCGCAACCCTGGGCACCACGTTCGCGGTCTACAAGGCGATCGCGGCGTTTGGCGTCGGACTCATCGGTGGCTTTGGCACCGCGCTGTTGATGCGCGGTGGCGCGCTTGCCAACCCGTTGCGCGAGGGCGTCGGCAACGGCGGCTGCGGCGGTTCAGTGGTCCGCAATCCAGGGCCGGTGCAATGGCGCTTCTGGTCCGAAGCCGATCGGCGTCTCCGCTTTCGGAACAACGCCGTCGACAACACGCTTTTTCTCGGCAAATGGCTGACCGTGGCCTTCTTTCTGGAGAGCCTGATGCTGGCCTATCTGCCCGCGGAATCGGTGAGCTCGGTCATCGGCGGTAGCGGCTGGCTCACGGTCCTGGGTGCCACGCTGATCGGCGTTCCCGCCTATCTGAACGGCTACGCGGCCCTGCCGCTGGTCGGCGGCTTGATCGAGCAGGGCATGTCCCCGGGCGCTGGTATGGCCTTTCTCATCGCCGGCGGAGTCAGCTCGATTCCAGCCGCGATCGCGGTCTGGGCACTGGCTCGCTGGCCCGTGTTTCTCGCCTACCTGGGCTTTGCCTTCCTCGGCGCCTTCGCCTTCGGACTCGGTTATACCTGGTGGGCCGTGGCCTAGACCCCGGCAAGCGGTCCACCGATGCTCGCCCGTTCAGCCGGACGAGCGCCGGCGGACCGCGTCGATGACCAGCAACGCAAGCCCCGACAGCCCGGCGAGCACGGCGATGATTGCGTAGGCCGCGGCATAGCCGGCCGCCGACACCACCGCGCTGAACAGCGTCGGCAGCACCATCACCCCGAAGAACTGGCTGGAGGCGCCGAGCCCGGTCGCCTCGGCAACTCGGCTCGCGCCACCGATACGTGCGAACTCAGCGAAAGCGATGCCCGTGTAGCCACTGGCGGTAGCGCCAGCCACCGCCGAGACGACGAAGATGCCCAGCCAGGACCAGTCCGCTGAGAACGAGCCGGCGAGCAGGGCCATGCCCGCCATCACCAGTCCCATCACCCCCAACATCCGCCGGGCGGGGATCCAGCGATCCGCGATCACACCCCAGATCGGTCGTGAAACGACGCCCGAGATCTGATAGGTCGCGAGCATCTGGCCAGCAGCGACCAGTCCGAACGCGGCATGGCTGGTCAGATGCACGCTCATGAAGGCGACGAAGCACAGTTGCGTGCCGGCGAAGAAGAAGGTCGCGAGCGACAGCATACGGATCTCGGGCAAGGTCTTGACCAGCGCGAGCGGCTCGAGCAGCCCACGTGGTCGGATCCGCAGCCGCGGGTTGCGGTCAACATCGTAGCGAGCCCGAACGACCTGCAGCAGCACCAGGGTCAGCAGCACCGGCAACAGTTGTACGCCGATGGCCAGCTGCCACCCCTGCGCCAGCACCAGCGGCGGCACGACAAGGCCACCCAGCACACCACCGAGGGGCACGCCGATCTGGCGGATCGAGAACACCAGGTTACGGATCCGCGCCGGTGTGCGTGGCATCAGCAGCGATGCGCTGGTCGGCGCGGTCGCACCGTAACCGAGGCCGAGCAGCACCGCCCCGCCAGCCAGGGCCAACAGCGTGCCGAGCACCGACACGGTGGCAATCATCGCAAGCCCTGCCAACAGGATGAACTGGCTGACCCGTACCGGGCCATAGCGATGGATGAAGCTCGGCGAGAACACCGCGGAGAGCACCCCGACGCCGTAGACCATCGAGATGAAGATACCGACCCGCTCCCCGGGTACCGCCAGTGCCGACGCGATGGCAGGCGCGGCCACCGGCACCGAGTAGGCCGCCATGGTCACCAGGGTCTGCACCACCAGCCCGATGAGCAGTGCCAGATAGGGAATACCGCTCAAGCGACTCGAGGCCCGGCGCTGTTCGTTGCAGCGGCGATCAGTCCGCAGCCTCGCCGTCGACCGGCGCATCGCCCGACTCGACCGAGCGACGCAGGAACGCCCCCTGGGACAGCAGCAAGGACTGCACGCGTTCGATGTCGAGCGCGCGAGGCTGCACACCACTGTCCACCGCGACCGCGGCAGCGGCGCCGGCGGCATGGCCGGTCAGCCAGCATTGCGGAATCTCGCGCATGAAGCCATGCGAGCTCGGATCGCAGGAGATGTGCCGACCCGCGGCGAGCAGGCCGTCGAGCCGTGCCGGCACCAAGGCGCCCAGAGGCACGGAGATGTTCGGGAACTTCGGCGACACCGACGGGCTGACCCCGATCTCGTCGGCGCAGACCATCGCTGTCGGCCACTGCTCACGAGCGACCCGGCCGACACCGACCAGGCGCCGGGTATGTCGCACGCCGAGCTGCGGCGCGCTGAGCGCCAGATAGGCATGCTCGAACCCGGGCGCGTGCGCGCGATAGAACGACACCATCTCACCCATCAACCGATGTGAGCGGATCTCTACCTCGCTCAGGTCATCCACGTCGAGCGCCGAGAAGCCGGCCTGACGGGGCCCCATCATGACCGCGGTATCGTTGCGCCAGGAGACGAACGGCCGCTCGAACAACTCCAGCGTCTCGCGTCCACGTTGCAAGAAGGCCGAGTATGCCTCCGGCTGAGTGGCGCGGAACTCCAGCCACCGCGCCATGTCCAGGCCGCCGAACAAGCAGGCCGTATTGGTGCAGTGATGGATATCGTCCTGCACGATGTCGGTCTCGATCTGGGCATTGGCGCGCGCGAACACATCACCGTCTCCGGTGCAGTCGACCACCACCTTGGCCATGATGGCCTGGCGGCCGGCCTTGCTCTCGAAGACCACGCCACGCACCACGCCATCCTCGACGATCGGCAGGCTGGCCCAGGAGTGGAACACCAGCCGTACCCCGCTCTCCACCAGCATCTGCTGAGACAGCAGCTTGAGCCGCTCCGGATCGATCGTCGGCGACCAGGTGACCACCCCGTGAAAGGCGGCGGTCCGCAGGCTCCAGTGCGCGGCGCGCTCGGGATCGCGCGAGCCCCAGTCCGACTTCGGCGGCCCCGCAACCGCATCGGCCGGGAGCCGGTCGAACACCTCCTCGGCGAAGCCGCGGATGACGGCCTCACCGGACCAGTCCGTCATACGGTCGATCCAGATCACCAGGCCGCCGGTCGAAAGCCCACCCAGGTGGTTGTAGCGCTCGAGCAGGGTCACGTCGGCGCCCGCCCGCGCCGCGGCGGTGGCCGCGGCCGAGCCGGCCGGACCGCCGCCGACCACCAGCACGTCACCGTGCACGTGGCGGTGGTCGTAGACATCCGGGTCCGGCGCGTTCGGTGCCCGGCCCCAGCCGGCCGCGCGGCGGATGAACGGCTCGAACAGGTTCATCCACGCCCACTGCGAGGACATGAACGTCTTGTAGTAGAACCCGGCGGGGAACAGCCGCGAGAACCAGCCGTTGACCGCGTTGACGTCGAACTCGACGCTCGGCCAGCAGTTGACGCTCCCGGCTTCCAGCCCGGCGTACAGCTCGACCTCGGTCGCCTTCAGGTTCGGCACCGTGGTCGCGCCGCGGCCGAGCTGGACCATGGCGTTCGGTTCCTCGACACCGGCCGCGACGATGCCGCGCGGGCGGTGGTACTTGAAGCTGCGCGCCA
>JAGRHX010001338.1 GCA_020444775.1 Gammaproteobacteria bacterium | reverse complement strand
ACGACGAACTCGCCGAACGCCTCGATGACCCGGCCCGCGGAGGCCTTGCCGGTGTGGCCCTCGACCAGCATCACCCGGGTCGAAGCCACGTTGAGCGCCAGCCTGAGCATCGTCGCGATCAGCAGCACGGTCGGAAAGACCGCGAAGTTCAGCGGCCGCAAGGTGTAGATGGCGACCAGCAACACCACCAACGACAGTGAGATGTTGAAGGTGAAGAGCACGTCCAGGGCCAGCGGTGGCAGCGGCAGCAACAGCATGCCCAGCATCACCACGACCAGCAGCGGTGCCGCCAGGCCACCGCGCAGCGCCTCGCTCAAGGTGTTGAAGAATTCTCTGGAGTTCATCGTCGACTCATCGGTGATTCAATCGGCACGGCCCCGCTGCGGAGCCTTGACGCGGTGGTGCAGCGAGCGTCAGGAATCTGGCGGCGCATGCCGGGCGGCGAACTCCGCCGGGATCGGCAGGTCGCTCGGCAGCTCGGGCGTCCCACCGCCGGGCGTCTGGCGGCTACGCTTGAGCTCGTACACGTAGACCAGCACCCGGGCCACCGCGACGTACAGCGGCTGTGGCACCCGGTCACCGATCTCGGTGCTGCCATGCAGGGCACGGGCCAACGGCGGTGCCTCGACGATCGGCACCGCGTGCTCCTGCGCGATCCGACGTATGTTGGCGGCCACCAGGTCTACACCCTTGGCCACCACGCGCGGCGCCTGGTCACGCCCTTCCTCGTAGCGCAAGGCCACCGCATAGTGAGTGGGGTTGGTGACGATTACGTCGGCCAGCGGCACCGCATCCATCATGCGTCGTTGCGCCATGTCGCGCTGCGCCTGGCGCACACGTTGCCGCAGCTCCGGACTGCCCTCGGTCTCCTTGTTCTCGTCCTTGACCTCACGTTTGGTCATGCGTAGCTGGCGGGCGTGATTCCAGAGCTGGTAGGGGACGTCGACCATCGCGATCAAGGCCAGACCGACCACCAACAACAGGATCAGCTGCACCAGCAGCTCGCCCACCCGTGGCAGGGCAATCTCGATGGGCAGGGCACCCAGGCCCAGCACCTCTTCGTAGCGACCGGCGAAGATCGCCCAGGCCAGGCCGCTGAGCGCGACCACCTTGAGAATGCTCTTGCCCAGCTCGACCAGGGAACGGACGCCGAACATACGCCCCAGACCTTTCAGCGGGTCGATACGTTCCAGCTTGGGCTTGAGCGATTCAGCCGAGAAATTCAGACCGCCCAGGACCACACCCGAAGCGATGGCGGCGATCGCCGTGACCAGCAGGAACGGGGTGATGGTGCCGAGCACGTCGAATATTGCCTCCACCAAGCTCTGGTGGACGACCAGCTCGGGTCGCTCCAGCAGCATGCTCAGCTTCTGGTCCTCGAGACTGAGCGCGTTGCCCATGTAACGTCGCAGCCCGCCTACCGTGTACTGTCCAAGCATCACAAAGGCGAGCCCCGAGGCGGCGATCACCGTTGCGGTGCTGAGCTCGCGCGAGCGCGGCACCTGACCGCGGCGACGCGCATCCTGCAGGCGTTTTTGTGATGCCGGTTCGGACCGTTCTTGTCCGTTGTCGTTGTCCGCCACGCAAACGGCCTCCGCGAAGCAATGATGCGGCTGGCACCCGCGATGCGGATGCCACCGAAGTCGATGACCTGGGTCGTTGACCTCGAGATCAAAGCGGAGATCGAATTTCCGCTTTGCGATGCTGATTCATTCCATGGATGGAACGAATCAGCATTTCTCCAGCGCGCGAGCGCGCCTGGATCAGAAGCTCAGTCCGAGGGCCAGCGCGTCAAGGGCCTTTTCGATCAGGCGCCCGAACAGGTCCACGGAGCCATCAACCTGCACCCAGAGCACCCCCAGGCCGAGCATGGTTGTGACAGGCAGGCCGATGGAAAACAGGTTCATCTGCGGTGCGGAACGCGTGATCACGCCCATTGCCATGTTGGTGGCGAGCAGGGCAGTCACCGCGGGCAAGGCCAGACGCAAGGCGTCGCTGAACACCTGTGAGGAGAAGCCGATGATGCTCCACAGTCCCTCGGGTGACAGGCCGCGTGGTCCAATGGGTAGCGAATGAAAACTTTCCGAGACAAGATAGATCAACGCGTGATGACCATTCAGGCTCAAGAACAGCAGGGTCGCCACCACCAGCTGGATCTGGCCGATTACCGGCACGCTGGTACCGTTCTGGGGATCCGTCATCTGCGCCATACCCAGGCCCATGGCCATCGAGACCTGCTCCGCCGCGACCATCAACGCGGCGAACACCATCTGCAGCACGAATCCCATCAGCAACCCGATCAGTATCTGGTTCGCAAGGATCAACAGACCTTCGGCGCTGAATGGATCGACCTGCGGCAACGGCGGCAGGTTCGGCAGGAGCGCAAGGCTTATCGCCACCGCGGCGGCGGCTCGAATCCGCATCGGTGCCAGCTGGCTACCGAGCACCGGCGCAATCATGAAGATCCCGGCGACCCTGCTGAGCGGCCAGATGAAGGCCGCTAGCTGCGGCATCAGCGCGGCAATGCTGAGCTCGGGATTCATGACCGTTGGGCTCGACTGTGCGGCACGCAGGTGGGCTCGGGCATCAACCGATGAGATAGGGGATGCTGCCGATCAGACGCTCGGTGTAGCTGGTGATGGCACGTAACAGCCACGGCCCACCGATGTAGATGACCGCGACCAGCGCCACCAGCTTGGGGATGAAACTCAGCGTCATCTCGTTGATCTGGGTCGCGGCCTG
>JAGRHX010001337.1 GCA_020444775.1 Gammaproteobacteria bacterium | reverse complement strand
GGCTGCGGTACCCCGCACGCCGCGCGCGCTGACCAGCAGCGCCAGCAGCGCGATCGCGTACAAGCAGGCGAGAATCAGGAAGGTTGCCGCATAGCCCAGGGGCTGCACGCCGACCCCGGCCAGCACCGGTCCGAGCAGTGCCCCGGCTCGATGCACACCGGCAATCACCGAGACCACCCGGCCGCGTTGTTCCAGGGCGACGTGGTCGGTCAGATAAGCCAGTCGCGCGATGATCCACAGCCCCGTGCCTATACCGGACAGCAGGGCTACCACCAGCAGCGCCGACGCGGAGCCGAACAGCGCGGCGAGCGCGGTCACCGCGATCAGTAGCGCCAGGCCCGCCACCATCACCCACTTGTCGCCGAGCCGCGAGACCAGCATGCCGCCCGGCAGATCCGCGAGCATGATCCCGGCACCGCGTGCGCCGAGCATCAGCGCGGCCAGCGCCGCGCCGCCGTCGAACTGCAGCGCGTAGAGCGGCAGCATGATCATGATGGCGTTCTGGGCGACGGCCGCGAGCAGCGACGGCACGAAGACCGAGCCGATCATCTCGCGCATGACCTGACCAAGTGGTGGTAGCTCGCTCATCGGATGCTGGCCCGCGCCACCGTGCGTGTCGCCAGCCGCTGCTCGCGCCAGAAGATGAACAAGCCGCTGCCGATCACCATGGTCGCGCCGAGCGCGGTGCCGAGCTCGGGAACGTCCCGCCACACCAGCCAGCCGAGCAACAGTGCCCACAAGTAGCTGGTGTACTTGAATGGGGCCACCAGCCCCACCTGCGCGAGCCGTAGCGACTCGATGATGCAATACTGGCCGATCGCGAGCAGCACGCCGGCCAGCGCGAACAGCAGCAGATGCGGGCCGGTCGGCCAGATCCAGCGTTGCTCGGGGCTGAGCGCGCCGAGCGGCAGGCTCAGACCACCGAACAGCACGACGGCCAGAATCGACACCGCGAGCGTCGCGTTGGAATGGTCAGTGAGGCTCATGCGCCGGGTCAGGACGTCACGCACCGCGCCACCCAGCGCCGTGACCAGCGGCAACAGCGCCGCTGGCTGCAGACCTGCGCCGCTGGGCCTCACCATCAGCAGCACGCCGGCGAAACCGAACAGCGCGGCGCTCCAGCGTCGCCAGCCGATCCGCTCACCGAGCAGGAGGCCGGCCAGGGCGACGGTGAACAACGGTCCGGAGAACGCGATGCCCACCGCGTCGGCGAGCGGCATGTAGCGCAGCGCGGCAATGAAGCAGACCGTGGTGAGGCAGACCAGTAGCCCGCGTGTGATCTGGGCGCGCCAGTCATGGATGCGCAGGCTGCGCCAGCCGCCCATCCACGGCAGCAGCATCAGCAGGGCGAGGAGCGCGAACAGCCCGCGCAGGGTGATCGCCTCGCCGACCGGATAATCGGCACGCAGCCACTTCATCATGCTGTCGTTGCAGGTGAAGGCCGCGCCGCTGGCGATCACCAGGGCGATGCCCCGAGTGGGGGCTGACGAGCGGTCCAGCGCGGAGAGCCCGGCATCGCCCCGATGATCGCCAGCGGCCTTCATTCGAACAACGCATCGACCAGCGCGGTATCCAGATAGGCGGTCCCCTCGATAATCTTGTCCTGAGCGAAACGCATCACCCAGCAGTAGCGGTTGGCGTAGGGACGCCCGGACTTCATGCGGCCGTGTCCGTCCCACTGCAGCACCACGTGGTCGCCGTCGGCCAGGACGTTGACGATCCTCGGTTCGATGGCACCGTCGAGCAGGGCGGACAGCGGCTTCAACGCGTTGTCCACGAAATCGCGTCGGCTGCTGTAGGTGCGCGATACGGGCGTGCTGCCGATCACCGTCCAGACGACGTTCTCGTCGAGCAGCCTGAAGATGGCGCCGCCGTCGCCGGCGAGCCAGCTCTGCACGGCGGCCTGGACCTGAGCGCGATGGTGTTCCGTAGGCATGCTGGCAATCGTACCTTCGCCCCGCTGGAGGATTGTCGGCATTCTTGTGCAAAGCGGACGGCGCGGGCAAGCACGGCCCCAAGGTCCCGATCTCCTCGGTCCGGAGCACATCCGGCGGTGGTGCCTGCTGCGATGGGCCGGGGGCAATAGCCAGAGCCGCCCCATTCTGGGATTATCTGCCTCGTTTGACGATGCCGGGTCGCAGCGCAATCCGGCTGGCGGCGTGACGGCATCGGCACGGCTTCGCACGATAGGGCTTCAACGGGGCGTGACGCACGGGTCGCGCGGGCGGCAACCACGACAACGGCGGGGGGATCTGGAGTATGGCGCAATCGGTTGGATTCATCGGTCTGGGGAACATGGGCAACCCCATGGCTGGCAACGTGCTCAAGCAGGGCTTCGAGCTGACGGTGTTCGACAAGAACCCGGCAGCCATGAAGAACCTGGTTGCGGCCGGCGCCAGAGCGGCCGACTCGGCCGACGAGGTCGTGCAGAGCGTCGATGTGCTGCTGACCTGTCTGCCGGGATCGCCGGAGGTCGAGGCGTTGTATCTGTCCCCGGGCGGCGTCGTCGAGCTCGCAAGACCCGGCAGCGTGCTGGTCGACCTGAGCAGCGTGCTGCCGTCCACGCCCCGTCAGATCGAGCCGCTCGCCAACGCCCGCGGTGTGAGCTTTCTGGAGGCGCCGGTCAGCGGTGGTGTGACCGGCGCTCAGGCCGCCACCCTGGCAGTGATGACCGGTGGCGCGGCGGAGGTGCTCGAGCGGGTCAGACCGGTCCTGCGTGCCATAGGGCCCAACATCTACCACGTCGGACCGGTGGGCGCCGGCAACACGGTGAAGGCCATCAACAACATGATGGCCTGCGTGAATGCGTTGGCGATGATGGAAGGCATGGTCCTCGGGCTCAAGGCCGGCCTCGATCTGCAGACCATCCACGACGTGGTCAAGGACAGCAGCGGCAACAGCAACGCACTGGCTCGTGTGTCAAAAGCGCTGATACCGCGTGACTTCGAGCCGGGCTTCAAGGTACGGCTGATGAACAAGGATCTCGAGACCTTCAATACCATCGCCAAGGAGTTGCACGTGCCGGTCAGCTTCTCCAATGCTGCGCAGCGCTATGAGCAGACCGCCCTGGCCGCGGGTCTGGGGGACAAGGACACCAGCGTGGTGTTCACGCTCATCGAGCGCATGGCCGGACTGGCGTCGAACTGACACCTCGGGCCGATGTCGATGTCGACGAGCGTGGAGACGGCGCGCGGCTACAGATTCTGTCCGCGCTGCGGCGCACCCCTCGGCCGGCGTGTGCTGGCCGAGCGCGAGCGCCTGGTGTGCAGCGCCTGCGAGTTCGTGTTCTGGCAGAACCCGGTGGTGGGGGTCGCGGTGATCGTGCTCGAGGCGGACCGTGTCCTGCTCGGTCGGCGTGCGCGCGGCGAATACCAGGGACTGTGGTGCATTCCTTGCGGTTACGTGGAGTACGACGAGCACGTCCGTGACGCGGCCCGACGAGAGTTCCTGGAAGAGACCGGTCTGGCGGTCGAGCTCGGTTCCGTGTTCACGGTCCACTCGAACTTCCACAATCCGCGCATGCATTCGGTGGGCATCTGGTTTCGAGGCACTGTGGTCGGTGGCGAGCTGCGCGCGGCCGACGATCTGGATGCGGTTGCCTTCCGGGAGCTGAGCACCTCGGTCGAGGAACTCGCCTTCCCCACCGACCGTCTGGTCCTGCGGCAGCTTCGCGAGGAGCTGAAGAGCGCGTAGCGGGGCACATCGTGCACGCTCTGCACTTGGGTTGTTCGAGCGCGATGGTGAAGGTTGCGGCCTCGAACCATCCGGAGTTGAAGCGGGCCGGTCGCTTGGGGTAATTTCCGCGTGCGTGACCACCAGTCCGATAACCGATAACCGAATAACGATTACACCGCGCTCGATCGTGAAGCCAGGCGCAGACGTGGCTTCCCGTGCGCAGCATGCTC
>JAGRHX010001336.1 GCA_020444775.1 Gammaproteobacteria bacterium | reverse complement strand
TCAGCAACAGCACGCTCTTGCCCTGATCGCGATAGGCTTCGGCCAGGTCGGTCGCCGTGACGGCGGCGCGCAGACGCAGCGGCGCCGGCTCGTCCGATGTGGCGACCACCACGACCGAACGCGCCAAGCCCTCGGACCCCAGATCACGTTCCAAAAACTCGCGCACTTCACGGCCGCGCTCGCCGACCAAGGCGACGATGATCACATCCGCATCGCAACCGCGCGCAATCATGCCCAGCAGCGTCGATTTGCCGACTCCCGAACCCGCGAAAAGACCGAGGCGCTGCCCGCGTCCGACAGGCACAAACGTGTCCATGGCCCGCACGCCGGTGGTCAACGCGGTGTGGATCCGCTGGCGGCGCAACGGATGGGGCGGGCGGCGCACCGTCGGCGATGCCAGCGGCAGCATGCCGTGATCATCATACGGACGGCCCAAGGCATCGAGCACGCGACCGAGCAACTCCGACGTCGCCGCCGGCAGCACGGGCCGATCGATGGCTGCCACATCGCAACCCACGTGCAAACCCGTGGAATCGCCCAAGGGCATGAGCAGCACGCGGTGTTCGCGAAATCCCACGACCTCGGCCGGCATCGAAAAATCACTCCGCGAGGAACGAATGAGGCACAATTCACCGAGCCCCACATTGGGTCCGTCGGACTCGATCACCATCCCCGCCACGCCGGTTACCAGCCCGAGACGCTGCACGACCGGCACATGCCGGATCTGCGTGCGAAGCGTTTCGACCAAAGGTGCGACGTGCCGGGTCATTTCAAGCTCCCTTCAGGCGGCGGGCCAGCGCCTCGAGTTTGGTTTGCCGGCGCGCATCGGTGACCCCAAACCGGCTTTTCACCAGACAATCGCCCGGCTTCAGCGAAGCATCGGCACGAATCACGACCCCGGGACAACCGTCCAACCAGGCCGGGCGCAATTCCTCCAGCAACGCCACATCGCGTTCGCAAAGCACCAGTTCGAGTCCGCTGCGCTCGGGCAGCAACGCCTTGATCGCCTCCTCGCACACGCGGCTGATCAATTCGGGCGACGGTTCCATGCCGGCCAACAGGCGCCGGGCCGCTTCCAGAACCAATTGCGGCGGGGCCTCGCGCACCTGTGTCGTCATCGCCGCCTCCACCTCCGCCAGCGCCTTGATCGCTCCTTCGCTGAGTTCCGCCATCTCGGCGCGAAAAGTCACCATCTGCTGATCGGCTTCGCCGCGGGCTTCTTCGAGTCCGCGCTGATACGCCGCAGCCGTGGCGTGAAAGAATTCGGTCGCGGTGTGCACCGGCTGTTCCCGGCCGGGAATGGCGGCCGAGGCCAGCGGGCGATCCAGGGTTACGAGTTTTGCAAAAGCCATAAGTTGATCAGGCCACCACCGCCTCCGCGTTCGCATCCAAGGTGATCTGCCCTTCCTCCTCGAGGCGTCGGACCGACTGGATGATGACATCCTGCGCGGCTTCCACGTCCTTGAGACGCATGGGGCCGAGCAGTTCGATTTCTTCGCGCAGGCCTTCGGCGGCGCGTTTGGAAAGCGATCCGTAGATCTTTTCCCGCAGGGCCTCGCTGCACGACTTCATCGCAATCGCCAGATTGCCGGAGTCCACCTCGCGCAGGATGCGCTGCAGATCCTGCGTCTCGATCCGGATGATATCCTCAAAGCTGAAGAGCTTGCGGCGGATGGCGGTGCCGAAGTCGTCGAGCGCGAT
>JAGRHX010000093.1 GCA_020444775.1 Gammaproteobacteria bacterium | reverse complement strand
CTTGCCCGCGCCGTTCGGTCCGATCACGCCGACGATGCCACCAGGGGGCAGCTTGAAGCTGAGATTTTCGAACAGCACCCGATCGCCGAATCCCTTGCCGATACCGTCGGCCTCCACCACCAGATCGCCGAGACGGTTGGCCGCCGGAATGTGTAGCTGACGGGTCTCGCTGCGCTTTTCAAACTGCTTTGAGGACAGCTCGTCGAAACGCTGCAATCGCGCCCGACTCTTCGCCTGCCTACCCTTGGGATTTTGCCGTACCCATTCGAGTTCCGCCTTGATCGCACGCCGGTGCGCCGACTCCTCACGCTCCTCTTGAGCGAGACGAGCCTCCTTCTGCTCCAGCCAGCCTGAGTAGTTGCCCTCATAGGGAATACCACGACCACGGTCCAGCTCGAGGATCCAGCCGGCCACGTCATCGAGGAAGTAGCGATCGTGGGTGACAGCCACCACCGTACCCGGATACTCCTGCAGGAAGCGCTCCAGCCAGGCGACGGACTCGGCATCCAGGTGGTTGGTGGGCTCGTCCAGCAACAGCATGTCCGGGGCCGACAACAGCAGCTTGCACAACGCCACCCGACGCCGCTCGCCGCCGGACAGCGTGTTCACGTCGGCCTCCCAGGGCGGTAAGCGGAGCGCGTCCGCGGCCACCTCCAGCTTGCGGTCCAGATCCCAGCCATCGGCCGCCTCGATGGCGTCCTGCAGCTTCGCCTGCTCCTCGAGCAGCGCATTCATCTCATCATCCGACAGCGGCTCGGCGAATCGCGCGCTGACTTCGTCGAAGCGCTTGAGCAGGGTCGCGATCTCGGCCACGCCATCCTCGACGTTGCCACGCACGTCCTTGGACGCATCGAGCTCGGGCTCCTGTGACAGATAGCCGACACGGATCCCGGGCTGCGGCCGTGCCTCACCATGAAAGTCTGTGTCCAGACCGGCCATGATACGCAGCAGGCTGGATTTGCCCGCGCCGTTGAGGCCCAATACGCCGATCTTGGCGCCGGGAAAGAAAGACAGGGATATATCCTGGAGAATCGTACGTTTGGGCGGCACCACCTTGGTGACGCGATTCATCGTATAGACGTACTGCATGCTGCTTCTGGTCGGTTGGAGGTGTTATCACGCGCCGCGGGGACCTTGTCCGGCAGCCGTGGCGACACCGGCTGTGGCCCCGTCTCCCGGGCCCATGTCGCCCGCTCATGTCGCCGCCGTGCGTCGCCGGAGGCTCTGTCTCTGGCCCGGCCCGCGTCGGGCATGACCTGGGCGCCACGTGCCGGGCGACCAGAATATGCCGTCGGGGGATGTCAGGTGGCCTGAGCGCGGCGCATGGCCCCGGCCTCGTCGCTCCCAGGTGGGGACGCGACGGGCGGATTCAAAACGAAACGGCCGGGAACGATGTCCCGGCCGTCGAGCTCGAGAAGGCAGAGATTACTTTTTCGGCGCCTCCTCCGCCACCGGGTCTTCCAGTGGTGGATTGCCGTCGTAGACCTGGCTACGGCGCCGCTGTCGATAGCCGTCGCGCTGAAAAGCATAGGGATCGAGCTGCTCGTCACGCGCCTTGATCAGGGAATCCAGACGGTTGCGGGTGTCGATCAGATCCGCGCCACTCATCACGTAGGTGGCCGGGCTCGGGAAATAGGAGCTGAGATCGGTCAGGCGGCTGGTCAGGAGGGTCGGCAGATCACGCCCATCGAAGGGCCCGAACAAAGGCACCTCGTAGTACGGGCCGGCCTCTACCCCCCACACGCCGAGCGTCTGGCCGAAATCCTCCTCGTGACGGGGCATGCCAAAACCGCTGGAGACATCGATGAAGCCACCGATGCCGAGCGTGGAGTTGAACACGAAGCGCCCCAGGTCAGAGACGCTCTCATCGAGCTTGCCCTGCAGCAGGTTGTTGATGATGGTGCCGGGATAGGCAAGGTTGTCGAAGAAGTTGAAGATGAACTCCTGGACCAGATCCGGTGTCACCGTGTCGTACAGCTCCGACGCCGGCTTCAGAAAAGCCTTGTCGAGCGAATCGTTGAACGCGTACACGTCACGATTCCAGGATTCGTACGGATCGTAGGGAACGGACGCATCATCCGTGGCCGCGCATCCGGCAAGACCCAGCACGGCGATCGACAGCGTGCCGCGCAGGACCCGCGACACGGTCGCCGTGAGAGACGACCCGGTGCTCCCGGCGCGAGTCTCGACGTCCGTTGAAGGCGCGCTGCGCGAACGTCGCGAATCGTCCGTCAGCCGCGCCCGGGCAAAGCCTGTTGTTTTCATCCGTTCCCCCAAAAAAGCGCTGATACGATGGTCGCCCCTGACTCGACCTGATTGGATCTGCCCGGTGTCCCGGCGCCTGACGCCCCATTCTCCGCCATGGTCCGCCGGCATGCGGCCATCACATCCGGTCATCTCATCCGGCCATCGCATCTGGCGTATCTCCCGGACGGCGACCACGCTCGAGCCTCACGCATCGATCGGATAGTCGAACGGGCGAAAACGAGGCCCTGAAACGGACCCGATGAGTGCGCACGCGGCGGCGCGGCGGTCGGCGCACCCGGCCAGGCGGCCCGGCATCGCTCCGCGATCATCTTCGTTTGCACGCGGACGATCAACCGTCGTTCGCCATATCGGCAATTTGCTTGTGGATCTTTGCGAGCAGTTGATCGAAGCCTTCGGACTCAATAACGGCGGCGTATTGAGAACGCTTGAGGGCCAGATCGCTGACGCCTTCGGCTATCACGTTGATGATCCGCAGACCGGCATCGGTCTGGTGCATCAGATAGTCGAAGCTGACCGTGTTGCCAGAGGCTTCGACCAATGCGCTGCGCACCACCTTGCGTCCTCGACCCGTGGTCTGCACGCCACGCGACTCGAACCGCTCGTCGTCGTAGCGATTGAAGTTGCTCGCGTAGCTGGCCACCGTCAGGTCGCGCATGGTGTCACTCATCCGATCGAGCTGAGCAGGCTCGAGCGACTTCCAGTGCCCCGCCAACACCAGCTTGGCGATGTAGGGGAAGTCGAAACTGTTCTCGATCACCGGTTGCAGCTGCTCGCTGCGCTGCTCGAAGGCCACCGATGCGCCGGACTTCATCGCTTCGACAAGAGCCGCATGTAGCGACTCGACGACGGCCTCGGCGGCACTATCGCTTGCCTTGTCGTTGCCACCATCGATTGCGCCAGCGCTCGCGGTCGTAGCCTGACCGGCAGCGCCATGCTGCGTCTGCGCGTCGGCGCGCTCGGACAATCCGGCAAACATCAGACACACCATCACGCACGCCAGCCACCGGCCCGGTGCGGCCGAACCGCGGCCATGAACCACGCATCGGCCGCGTGGCGGCTGTCCATCACGAGTCATCGTGGCACTCCTGGGTTGATTCAGCGAGACGGCCGTCCTTGCGCGGCACTCGCGACATGCCCGACTCCGTCCGCCGGCACTGCCACGCCATGACGGTGAGGCAAGCGTGCGGAGCGGATCGAGACGCTGATGGTCGTCGATGGGCCGGACTCGACATCTGCCGCCATGCGCGGCGGCCGACAGCGATGCCTCCTCGCGCGGTTCTCGTCCCTGCATTCTCGGTGTTGTGACCACCCAGCACAAT
>JAGRHX010001335.1 GCA_020444775.1 Gammaproteobacteria bacterium | reverse complement strand
GGTCGGTCTGCTCGCCGGTCTGCTCGCTGGGAGACCTGCCGCGGCGCTGGCCGGGGCGCTCGGGACGGGGCGCACGGTATCGGCCGGCGCGCTGCGCGGCGTCACCGTGGCTGGGCCGGTCGCGGTCGGCTTCGATTGGTCATTCGATTGGTCAAGGGCAGGGTTCGCGGACTCGCTGACTGACGGCGCGGCGGCCATCGTCGCCGCTGACGACGCACTGGCAGAGCTTGCTTCGCCGGCCGTTGTGCCGCGCGTCGCGCCATCCGCTGGCTCGGCCTTGGCCCCGACCCGCGGCGACGCCGCTTGCTCACGCACCTGGCAGGCGCTGACCAGCAGCAGGCTCAGCAGCGCGATCGCGAGGACGCCGACGCTCGCCCGTTCGGCTGGCGCCGTCCGTCGTGCCCCGGGTCCGGACGCGGCCGGTAGGCGCGGACGTTCAGCCCTCGATGTGTAGCTGCTACGCATACGCGCCTTCAGTTCGGCCTGGCACCCTGCTCCCAGGCGCCGAGAAAGCCGTCACTGGCGGCCATGCTGAGCGGACGATAGATGTCGACCTTGTTGAAGTACTGATCGACCATCAGCACCCGACCGTCCTCGTCGACATCGATGCCGGCCGGCAGCATGTATCGGGCGGGCTCGGGCTGAGCGCCACGGCTACCGATGAACAGCAGCAGCTTTCCGTCAGGCGTGAATATCTGGAAGTTCCCGAATGCGGTATCGCTGACGTAGACACGATTCTCGCTATCGAGAGCGATGCCCTTGGGTCTGGAGAATTGCCCTGTCTGGCGGCCCACCGCGCCGAAGGTCCGGACCAGGCCGCCACCCTGCTCGAACACCTGCACACGGAAGTTGGCGCCATCCACCACGTAGAGCAGCCCATCGCCACCGACCTCCGCGTCGCGCGGCAGATTGAATTCACCAGGGCCGGCGCCGCGCTTGCCGATGTCGTACAGATGCTGACCGCTGCGCACGTCGAACACCCGGACGTGATGCTGATTGCTGTCTATGCCTCCGGTATCGACTGCGAACACCTTGCTGCCGTCGGCGGTGACGGCGACGTGGGACAGACGTCGGAACTGGTCCGGCCCCCCCAGGCTGGTGATGAACCCGCCATCACGGTCATAGACCATGATCTTGCGGGCCGTGGTATCGGCGACGTAGAGATTGCAGGCCCGATCGACGTTGAGCCCCAGGGGTTGCAGCAGGTTGTGAGGCTCCTCGGCGCCAATCTCGAAGAATCGTCGCGCCGTCACATCGAAGGTCATGACGACCCGCTCCACGGTGTCGCTCACGTAGATACGGCCTTTACACGCAACGACGTCGAAGGGCTTGCCGAAACCTCTCCCGGTGGTCGCTTCGCCCGTCACCAGACGACGCAGGCGGCTGGTGGAATCGTCGACCTTGAGGTTGGCGGTGCTGAACAGACTACGCTCGAACACGTAGCGGCCCTGCTCTGGCGGCGGTGGGAAGACCAGCTGCCTGGCCTCGCCGGCCGGCTCGCGCTCCGGCGCCGCGCAGCCGTTGAGCAGGACGACGAGCCCCAGACCCGCCCCAGCAAGATGGACGTGGACCAGGCGCATCATCCGACGGCATAGGGTGCGGACATTGATCCGGGCGCAAGGATGCGCGGCGGGCGGCTTCGGGCGTGATCGAGGCATCGTGGGTAGCGCTTGAAGAGGTCTCAACCTGGCTCCAATGCAATTGACATGCCGGCAATTGACA
>JAGRHX010000092.1 GCA_020444775.1 Gammaproteobacteria bacterium | reverse complement strand
CGTTGAGCTGCTGGAAGCGGTTGAGGGAGCGAGGCACGGTACGGTTCTCGACGTGCGCCACCGCGCCCAAGGGAATGAGCGTGCCGTTCGGCCCGCTGATGTGGATGTCGCGAAGCTGCTCCGGAAGCAAGCGGGCGCTGCGCTCCACCTGCGGTATCACCTTGTAGCTGTAGCCGTCGATGTTGAAGCGGTTGACGAAGTTGCCGCCGACCGCGGCGGCGATGTCGGCACCGACCTGGGCGAGCGTGAGGCCGAGCGTGGCAACCTTGTCGCGGTCGATGATCAGCCGCGCCTGGGGCTGGTCGAAGCGCATGTCTATGAGTGGCGGGAAGAAGAACAGACCGCTCTCGAAAGCCTTCTGCTGCAGTTGCTCCGCCGCCTCCATCAGCCGTTCGGCATCCGCGGTGGAGGCAATGATGAACTCCACCGGGAAGTTGCTGCCACCTGGCAGGGCCGGTGGCGTCGTGGCGAAGATCTGAAAGCCGGGGATCCGCGCCAGGCGGGCCTGCACCTCGGGCAGGATCTGGAAGACGCTGCGCTCACGCTCGTGCCACGGTTTGACCACCATGCCGCTGAAGCCGTCGGCGCCGATGGTCGCGCCAGCCGAGCTCGGGAGCAGGATCTGAAAGGTCAGGGCGACCTCCGGCGTTGCCATGAAAGCGGCCTCGGTGGCCTTGCCGAAGAAGGCCTTCTGATCGGCGGACGCGTTGGCCGGCGTGTTGATGATGCCGAAGATGACGCTCTGGTCCTCGGTCGGTGCGAGCTCCTTGGGCGAGAACATGAACATCGGCACGGTCATCACGCTGATGACCACCCAGACCAGATACACGGCCGGTCGCGCGTTCAGGGTCACGCCCAGCATGCGCCCGTAGCGATCCCGTAGCGCATCGAAACGTCGGTTCACCCAGCCCCTGAAATCCCGCTCGTCCGCACGGCCGCTACGCAGCAGCCGGGATGCCATCATCGGTGACAGGGTCAGGGCGACGACACCCGAGATCGTGACCGCGCCGGCCAGGGTCAGGGCGAATTCCCGGAACAGGGCGCCGGTCAGACCGCCCTGCAGACCAATCGGCGCGTAGACCGCGGCCAGCGTCACGGTCATGGCAATCACCGGACCGATCAGCTCGCGCGCGCCCTGCAGCGCCGCCTCGATCCTGGATGCGCCCTCGCGTATGTGACGTTCGACGTTCTCCACCACCACGATCGCGTCGTCGACCACCAGACCCACCGAGAGCACGATTGCCAGCAGGGTGAGCAGGTTGAGGCTGAAGCCGAACAGCTGCATGAGGAAGATGCCGCCGATCAGTGAGACCGGGATGACGGTGATGGGGATCAGCACCGAACGCAGCGATCCAAGGAACAGGAAGATCACCACCACCACGATCAGTAGCGTGTCGACCAGGGTCTTGGTGACCTCCTGGATCGCGTTGCTGATGTAGGCCGATGCATCGTAGGCCATCTCGGCGCGCAGTCCGCTCGGCAGATCGGATTTGAGCAACTCGAGCTGCTCGCGGACCAGCGCGACCGCGTCGATGGTGTTCGCGTTTGGCAGCGGGAAGATGCCCATGAACACCGCGGTCTGCCC
>JAGRHX010001334.1 GCA_020444775.1 Gammaproteobacteria bacterium | reverse complement strand
AGCATCGCGCGCGCGTAGAGCAGATCGGTGTCCTCCGGATAGGCGTCGAGCGCGGTGGTGTACACGTCCAGCGCCGCGTCGAGCATGTCCCTGGCGGCAAGAATCTCCGCTTCGGCTCGATACAGCCGGATCTGCTCGGCGCGGTTGCTGGCGGTCTGCGCCTGCAGATAACGACGCGCCTTGTCGATGTCTCCCTGCCTGGCATAGATGTTCGCTGCTCGGATCTGGGCGCTGAGCCGATGTTCGCCGCGGTCGACGCGGCGGTAGGCGCGCAAGGCCTGGTCGTCGGCGCCACGCGTCTCGGCGATCTGGCCGAGGTAGTAGTAGGCGGTCTCTTCGCGATCACGCAGCTCGATGAGCCGCCGGAACTGGACTTCGGCATCCTCGTAGCGGCTGGTCTGCAGCATCAGCAGACCGAGCGCGTAGGCCACCTCGGGATCCTCCGGATCCTGCCTGGACAGCTCCAGGAACTGGTCGCGCGCCTCGTCATAGTGCTTGGAGTCGACCAGCAGACGCGCATAGGCCATCCGCGTTTCGGCCGCTTCGGGATTGCGCACCAGGAAATCGGCGAGCGTCTGCAAGGCAATCTCCGGACGCTTCTGCAGATGCTCCAGCCTCGCCTTCAGCCCGACCGTGGCATCATCGTCGGGGTGCTGCGAGTACAGCGTCTCGATCAATGCATAGGCGCGCTCCAGCTCGCCGTTACGCGCGACCGCACGCACCAGTGCCCGTTGCGCATCGAGCCGCTCGGCATGACGTTCGGCAATCCGCTCCATGATGCGCATACCGACCGCGGCATCCCGCTCACGCGCGAGCAGATCGGCGACCCTGTCGAAAATCTCTGGATCACTCTCCAGCTCGCCATCGATGAGGATCAGGAACTCCCGCGCCGCCTCCTCCTCGCGTCCGGCCCGCGCCAGCAACAGGGCATACACCCGACGTGCGTTCGGCTCGCCCTGCGTGACCCGGGTCCAGATCTCGGCTGCCTCCAGACCACGTGCCTCGTCCCGGGCATAGATTGCGATACGCACGGCACGCTCGGCGCTGGCCTCGTCACCGGTCTCACGCGCCACGTCCAGATAGTTCTGCACGGCCAGCTCGAGCTGACCGCGGCGCACCGCGATCTCGGCGACCAGCAGCTTGTACATCAGCTCGGCACGTTCCTGCTCGTGGAGCTGACGCTGCATCGAGGAGGAGATCAATGCGGACGGCACGAGAGTAGACGGAGCGAGGGGCGACGGCACGAGAGTCGATGGCGCGGAAGGGACTCCACCCGCTGCCCCCCCTTCGCCGGCCGGCAAAGCGTCCGGACCGGCGTCCGTTCCGCGCTCGACCGGCGCGGCCGTCGGTCGGGCGTCGCCACCCGACCCGCCATCGGCCTGCGCGACCCGCAGGGCGCTGACCGGACCGTGCCAGGCGGTCAGCGTCAACAGCGTCAGCAACAGGGGCAACACCCCACCAAGCCGGCGACCGGGAGTCTGGTCGGACGGCGGACGGCGCCGGCCCCACCTCCGCTGCGCCCCGGATCCCCGGTACGCCGTTCCCCGGCCCGTCCGAGAGCCCGGGGCGACATCGGTACAATCAGCATTCATCGTTGAACCCACCCTACGCAGCGAGCATTCGCACCCGAACGATCACCGTCCCGGTCGATCACTCGGGGTCTGGACATCCCCAGCC
>JAGRHX010000091.1 GCA_020444775.1 Gammaproteobacteria bacterium | reverse complement strand
GAAATCCCGGCGCCGAAATCCCGGTACCGAAATGGCACGGGATCACGGTCGAATCACGCTGCCTTGTCGCAGTCGGCATCCGCCGATGGCGCCGCTTCGCTCGGCGCGGCGGCGCGTTGTGCTCGTGTGCTCAACTTCAGCGCCTCGACCCTGCGCAGGCATGATCGGCAGAACATCGGGCGCCCGGCTTCGATACAGGCGCAGGTATATCGATTCGTGGTAGCAGTCATGGCACGTCTCCTGTCGATGCGTGCCGGAGCACGCTATGAAGATTGGTGTCTTCGCGGTTCGTCAGGCCTCACGAGTTGCGACAAGCTGCCAGAACATTCCCATCAGGTAAAATCAATATTTTGTATTTCATGCATAAGTATTTACTTATGATGGCTTCTTCGTACGCTCGAAACACTCCTGCGACCGGGGGAACTGGAGGACGCCATGCACGTGACACTCAGGCAACTCGAGGTCTTCGAAGCGGTGGTTCGGCTGCGCAGCTTCACAAAGGCATCAAAGGAGCTGCATCTGTCCCAGCCGGGTGTGTCGACACAAGTCCGTCAGCTCGAGGCCGCGGTCGGTCAGACCCTGCTCGAGCAGCGCGGACGCAGCTTCGAGCTGACCGACGCGGGCGTCGTCATCGAGCGCTTGAGCCACCAGATTGCCGAGCACCTGCGAGAGGCGGAGGACTCGCTACACGAGCTCGCCGGAGGCCGGGGCGGCCGCTTGCGGATCGCCGTTGTCAGCACGGTCAACTATTTCGCCTCGCGGCTGCTCTCCCGCTACTGCGTCGACTTCCCAACAGTCAAGGTCAGCCTGGAAGTGAACAACCGTCAGACCGTGATTCAGGCCTTGCGCGAGGGCACCACCGATATCGTCTTGATGGGCAGGCCGCCCCCGGCTCTAGACGTCGAGTCGGTCGCATTCATGGATAACCCGTTGGTGGTCATCGCTGGACCGCGCCATCACCTGGCGACGCGGACGGGGATTACGCTCGCCGAGCTCGCGGAACAGACCGTGCTGATCCGGGAGCCGGGCTCAGGAACCCGTACCGCCATGCAGCGGTTCTTCTCGGACCACGAGATAGAACCAGCGTCGGCCATCGAGATGAACAGCAACGAGGCCATCAAGCAGGCAGTCGAGGCGGGCCTGGGAGTCGGTGTCGTGTCGATGCATACCGTTGGCCTGGAGCTCGACGCGGAACGTCTGGTCGTCCTCGATATCGAACGGTTCCCGATCGTGCGGCGCTGGTACGTGGTGCATCGGCGAGGGAAGCGATTGTCAGGCGCCGCGCAGGCGTTCAAGGCGCTCGTCATCGAGCAGGCCCGCGGTGAGCGGGCGAAGATGAGCGAGCAGATCGCGAACATGCGCGCGGCCGGAGCGCGTGACGAGTCTTCGCGCACGACGACACGCGACTCGCGCGTAAAGCCCCGGTCACGGCGCGCCTCTCGCGCTGCGCCGAAGCGATAGCGTGACGTTGCGAGCGCGGCGGGTCGATTCCAGCGGATGTGGCTGCAGCGTTTGCTCGCCACCCGCAGTCGGGTGGACGAGCCCGAAGCCAGGGCAACCAGTGCCAACGATGCCGACGCGGACGTCTCCATTCCATGCCGATCACTACGGCGGCCCATCATCATCGGCTCTCGCACACCGCGGAGCAGCCTGTCGATTTCGCCCACCAGGTGATGTCGCCGGCTCGCCCTGAGAGGCGCTGGCCGGAGCCTGGACAGCGTGCCGCACGCACGGCAACGCTGTCCGGGTTGGCTCGGCTTCGCCTAGAAGCGTGTTTCGAACAACGATTGCAGCTGATTGCTCATGACCAGACTCCTGCCGTGTTGGGCCGAGATGTGAAGCCCCAGCCCCGCGGCGATTTGCCAGTCCTGTCCCGTCCAACGATAGGGCGAGTAGCCGCCCATGCCGCCGTCGAGTGTGCCGAGCATCCAGATGCCGCCGTCCGAGCCCATCGCGACATCGGAGGCGCGTCCGGGCATGCCAATCCACTGTGCCCCGGACCAACGGTAGATGGCGCCCGAATCGTTGACCACGACCGCTTGTTGGCCGGGGCCGACATCGATCTTGACGGCGGCGCCCGGAATGTTGCGCCAACCATTGTTCGTCCATTGATAGATCCCATAGCCGCCAAAGCGGGCATCTGCACCGATGACCCAAAGACCACCGTCTTGCGCCATGCCGATGTCGTGAGCTTTTCCCGGAAGCTGTTGCCAGCCTTGGCCGGTCCAGCGAAAGATGTCATGGGCGCTATTGACGACCGCAACGTGATCCTTGCTACCTACAGCAATTCGGGTTGCTTCGCCCGGCATCTGCTCCCAGTCGCCCGCCGCGGTGCGTCGGTAGATGGAATGGCCATAAGGTCTGACGTCCGTGCCCAGGTGCCACATCTCGCCGTCGGCACCGATCGCGACGTCGTTGGCGGCGCGATCCAGATAGACCCATTGCGCCTGAGATGGGGTCGCTGATGCGTGCACCGGGCCCAGATACGGCGGGGGCTCGAACACCAACGGTTGGTAGCTCGGACCGCCATAGCCCGTGTGCAGGTGCAAGAACGAAGGAAGCTCCGCATAGGCCGCATCGGGACCGGGGCTGTTCCCGCAACCCGGTATGATTGGCAGCCCGTCGAGAGAATCGTCGAGGGTAACGACCATCTCTGGAACGTCGGTCCAGAAGTCCGGCAGGCCATGAGTCGTCACCAGCCACGCCTGGCTGCCGTCGTCCAGCGTAATCAGGCGCGGCTCATGCGCAGCGCTCCCCGATTCCGAGGAGGCGGATTGCATACCGTAGTCAGGCGGTGACACGGGACCATTGATCAACGATATGTTGCTCGCGCCACCGGTGTCCCTGGCCAGACGTGCTGGCTCGACGACGATCATCTTCAACGCGATCAGCAGCAGCTCGCCCAGGAACCGGTCGTCCCGGGTCTCGAAGGCAAGACGGATCTCGTCGCGAAGCACGTTCGGATCTTCGCTGGACGTATCCTCGCGCTCGCGTAGTACCCGGTTCTCCCACGTGTCCGTGGTGGCGATATCCGCGATGTGAAATCCCGCGCCCACCCACATCAGCCCGACTATGGCAACGGTGGCCACGGTTCCAGCGACCGGCGCGGTTGTGCCGGCAATGCCTTTGGCGCTGCTCGCGGTCACCACACCACCGGCTTTGATCGCCGCCGCGTCAAACGCGGTGTTCAGCGCGACATTCGCCGCGACCTGGATGTGGACCGAGGCGAGAAATCCGGCGACCGGATAGATGGGCAGGCCCAGTGCCAGGCCCGCGATAGTGCCCTTCTCGGCGGCGCTGAGCGCCGGGCTGTTCGGATCGTAGGTACTGCGTAGCGCGCGGTCATAGCGCTCGAGTTTCGCCGCGCCGAGCGCACCCAGTCCCATGGGGTCTTTCAAGCCATCGAATCCACCGCGTGACACGAACGCACCCCCCAAGACGCTTCCGAGCGTGCTGTTCTGCAGGCCTTGTCGCAGGCCACAGCGATAGCGGTCCCAATGGGTATAGGTGCGATCGGCAGCGCGACGTCTCTGGTTGGTGTAGTACTTCGCGAACTGCTCCTGCAGCGCGCGGGCCGCGGGATGGAGACTGTGCTCGTGCGGTGGCACTTGCAGTGCCTTGATGACCACGCCAACCAAGAACGGCGCGAAGGTTTCGCGCGCCGTGGCATCCACCGCCAGCCGTTCCAGAAGGGCCTCGGTTTCCGCGCTGCTCGGCGGGCGGCCGAGCTCCGCTGTCAGCTTCCGTTGCGCCGCTTCGAACAGTAGCGGGAACATGCTGCTCGGATGACGCGCGGCAGAAGGCGCGAACCCGGCCATGCTGAGACCGAAATGCTGCAGGAGCAGATTCTCAGCCGCCTGTCTTTGCAGTCTTTCCCCGAGAGATTCGGACAGCACGATGTCCATATCTCCGCGCAGTGCCATCGGGT
>JAGRHX010001333.1 GCA_020444775.1 Gammaproteobacteria bacterium | reverse complement strand
GTCCTGGGGCTCGCCGGCGAGCGGCGCAAGCAGCTGCAGCTCGCACACAGAGCCGTGGCCCCAGGCGATCCCCAGCCCGATGGACGTGCTATCCGTGGCTACCGAGGTAGCGTCGCGTGCCGCGCTCAGCGCCGTGCACCAATCGAGCCGCCAGGGACGCAGATCACCGTGCAATACGGCCTGTAGTGCCAGCCACTGCACCCAGCTCCAGTGATGGTCCCTGGATATGCGGGCCGCGTCCAGATAGGCCGCACCGGCGTCCCGCAACATCTGCTGGCTGTGTCCCAGCCAATGTCCGCGCTGCGGCTCCGACAAGCATCGCGACAGCGCCCAGGCCGCCTCCGCCTCGCGTTTGCAGGCGCTCGCCTGCAGTCCGCGCAGCTCGGCGCGCAGTGCGCTGCCAAGGCTCTGGGTTCGCGCATAGGTCGTGAGGTCCGCGCGTATGGATTCGAAGGCGTGGCGGGCCGACTCGATCGCCTCGTGCTGCATGGCGTCGGGGCCCGTCGGGTCGAGCCCGGCGGACGCGGTGCGCAGCCGATCCTCGGCATTTCTTGATGCCAGTGCCAGGCCGGCGAAGGCCCGTCGCAGTCGACGCCTCTGCAAGCGCGTCTGGAAATCGGCCGACAGGTGCACGAAGCCGACCACCGCGACGCGGTCATAGTAGGTCTGGTCGAGATGCTCGCGCAGCCGCCGCCGGCAGTCGCGCAGACACAGCCGCGGGTCGACGCCATCGATGTATCCGGCCAGGAAGGTCGAAAGCAGCTCCTGGGAGCCAGGCTTGGTCAGCGCCAGCTGCGAGGCGATGACGATCGGTACGCCGGCGGCGTGCACCGCGTGCGCGAGGGTGGCACCAGAGCGTATCGGGTCGATCTCGGCACCGCCACAGCTTGCCAGGGTGACGCTGGCCGGTCTGGCACGCAGGCTCTGGAACAGCGCCGCCAGTTGCTCCGGTGAGCATCGCTGCAGATTGTCGTTCGCACCCAGCGCCAGACAGGTCGGTGGTGGCGGTGGTGCTTCGAGGTCGATTGGCTCGCCGGGCTCGGGTGCCGCGCGGGCGGGGCCGATGCCATGGGCGAGAATGTGCACGTGGGTCAGACGCGGGTGTCGTTCAAACGCTGCCGCGATGGTCTGGATGGTGGCCTCGCCGACCTCGACCAGGGCTTGTTCCGGGTCGATGCCACGTCGCGTCAGCAAGTCGATAAGACAGGTGCGATGTGCCTCGTAGGGGACGCCGAGGCGTCGCTTGGGCGCCGCCCAGGCATACAGGATCTTTGGCGAATCGTCGTCGACTACCGGGGGCAATGGCCACGGCTGACGCACACGCCGCGTCACCACCAGCTCGTCCAGCCGCTCTTCGAGGAACTCAAACGGCAACTGGGCGAGCTCCAGGCTGGGCGTGACCACGTCGACCTGTGTGATCCGACCGGCGGCTGGACGCAGCGGGCCGAGCACGAAGTCTTGAAGATAGCCGCCCAGATCCGCGATGAAACGATCCGCGACCGCCAGGATCCGGTCCTTGTGCGCGGCATCGACGGCGCGTGCGAAGTTATCGTAGTCGAGCGCGGTCAATCCCCGTTCCAGACGCTCCTGTGGGATCGGGAACGCGACCTCTGCGATGGGACTGGCGTCGATGCTGCGCAGGTATCGATCGGACAGACGCAGCACCCCGGTCGGATCGCCAAAGCGTAGGAACTCCACCGTGTGTGCACGGACTGGGGCAGGCTCGGACATTGTGCATCTCTTGTCGTGCGGGGCTCTGCCCGAGTCGTGATCGGCGGGCTGAACCCCTCGAGGCCTCTGTACACAAGTACCAGCATCGAGGTCGGGGTGCAAAGATGACGATGGCCGGTCCGCGCCCTGGTTCGAGACTCAGGTCCGGTGGGCGGCGACCTTGCGTTCGCGATAGGCGATGTAGATCGAGGCACCGGCGATCATCGCGCTGCCGATCCAGGTTGCGATATCCGGCACCTCGGCAAAGACGAGGTAGCCGATCAGCGCGGCGAACACCAGTCGGGTGAACCGCACCGGCATCACCACGCTCATGTCCGCCGAGCGTACGGCCTGCGCCGCCATCAGGTTGGAGAACGTCGCGCAAGCGGCAAAGGCGAGCATCCAGGCCAGCTGAATCAGGGTGGGTGTCTGCCAGACGTACCAGGCGAATGCGCCGGTGATGGGGGTCGAGATCAGCCCGAGATACAGCGTCAGTGTCAGC
>JAGRHX010001332.1 GCA_020444775.1 Gammaproteobacteria bacterium | reverse complement strand
GACCTGCAGGCGGCCGTCGATGCCGGCACGTTGCCGCCATTGGCCGAGAGGCTGCCCGACAATCCGCGGGTGATCGACCTTGCCGCGCTCGGCAGGAGCGAGGGCAAGTACGGCGGAGAGCTGCGGATCCTGATGGGCAGCTCGAAGGACATCCGCATGATGACCATCTACGGCTATGCCCGGCTGGTGGTCTTCAACGAGAAGCTGGAGCTGGTGCCCGACATCCTCGAGAGCTTCGACGTCGAGGAAGGCCGCATCTTCACGCTGCATCTGCGGCCGGGCCACAAATGGTCCGACGGACATCCGTTCACCTCCGAGGACTTCCGTTATTTCTGGGAGGACGTGGAGACCAACGAGGAGCTGTCGCGCGGCGGCGTCTCGCAGGTCATGCTGGTCGACGGCCAGCCGCCGAAGTTCGAGGTGATCGACGAGACGACGGTGCGCTACACCTGGGACAAGCCCAATCCGCAGTTCCTGCCGTCGCTTGCCGGCGGCAGCCCGAACTACATCTACCTGCCGGCGCACTACCTCAAGCAGTACCACACGCGCTACACCGACGCGGCCACGATCGAGAAGCAGGTCCAGGAGCACAGCTCGCGCAACTGGGTCGCGCTGCACACGGTGCTGGCCAGGCAGTACCGGCCGGAAAACCCGGACCTGCCGACGCTGCAGCCGTGGTGGAACCGCACCGCGCCGCCGGCCGAACGCTTCGTCTTCGAGCGCAACCCCTATTTCCACCGCGTCGACGCGAGCGGCCGCCAGCTTCCCTATATCGGCCGCGTGCTGATGGGGATCAGCTCGGCGGAGATCATCGCCGCAAAGACGGGCACCGGCGAGGCCGACCTGCAGGCGCGCTATCTGCGCTTCGACAATTACCCGTTCCTCAAGAGCGCGACGGACACCCACCCGATCAAGGTTGCGCTGTGGCAGGAGGGCACGGGCTCGCAGGTGGCGCTGCTGCCGAACCTCAACGTCGCCGACGAGGCGTGGCGCACGGTGCTGCACGACGTGCGCTTCCGCCGCGCGCTCTCGCTGGCGGTCGATCGGCACGAGATCAACCAGGTGATCTATTACGGCCTCGGCGTCGAGGGGAACCACGGCGTCCTGCCCGGTACGCCGCTCTATGACGCCGAGGTGCGCAATGCCTGGTCGCAGTTCGATCCGGACCTGGCCAACAAGCTGCTCGACGACATGGGCCTGACCCAGCGCAACGACGACGGCATCCGCCTGTTGCCCGACGGCCGGCCGATGGAGATCGTCGTCGAAAGCGCCGGCGAGAACAGCGAGGAGGCCGATGTCCTGGAGCTGATCAACGACACCTGGTTGGACATCGGCATCAAACTGCACACCAAGCCGTCGGAGCGCACGGTGCTGCGCAACCGCATCTTCGCCGGCGAGACGCTGATGGCGATCTGGTTCGGCTACGAGAACGGCCTGCCGACCGCCGACATGAGCCCCGAGGAGTTCGTGCCGGTGCACCAGCAGTCCTACCAGTGGCCGAAGTGGGGTCAGTACTACGAGACCGCGGGCAAGGCCGGAGAGCTGCCGACGCTGGAACCGGTGCTCGAGCTGGCGAGGTTGAACTCCGAGTGGCTCGCCTCGCGCGACTCGACCGAGCGCGAGCGAATCT
>JAGRHX010001331.1 GCA_020444775.1 Gammaproteobacteria bacterium | reverse complement strand
CCTCGGAAATGACCAAGATCACCGTGATCATGGCGATGGCTGCCTATTACGACTGGCTCGACATCCGCCGCGTCTCGCATCCGCTCTGGGTGGCGCTGGCGGTGGTGCTGATCATGGTGCCGGCCTTTCTGGTGCTGAAGCAGCCCGACCTGGGCACCGCGCTGCTGATCGCGAGTTCGGGCGCGTTCTGCATCTTCCTGGGCGGCGTGCGATGGCGCTTGATCGGCGCGGTCGCCCTGGTCGGCGCCGCCTGCGCACCGATCCTGTGGTACGCCATGCATGATTATCAGCAGCAGCGGGTGCTGACCTTCCTCAACCCCGAGGGTGACCCGCTCGGTGCCGGCTACCACATCATCCAGTCCAAGATCGCGATCGGCTCTGGCGGCCTGTACGGCAAGGGTTGGTTGAACGGCACCCAGTCGCAGCTCGAGTTCCTGCCCGAACGTCGCACCGACTTCATCTTCGCGGTGTTCAGCGAGGAATTCGGTTTCCTCGGAGTCACCGCGCTGCTCGTCGCCTACATGTTCGTCGTGCTGCGTGGCTTGTATATCGCGACCTACGCACAGGAACCTTTCGGCCGCATGGTCGCTGGCAGCTTGATACTCACCTTCTTCGTCTACGTGTTCGTCAACATCGGCATGGTGAGTGGGTTGTTGCCGGTGGTCGGTCTGCCGCTACCGCTGGTCAGCTATGGCGGCACTTCCTTGGTGACGGTGATGGCCGGTTTCGGTTTGATCATGTCCATCCATACGCATCGGCGCCTGCTCTCGCAATGAGCCCGCGGTGCACGGCAGCCTTGTGGTGAACGAGTCTGGTATCGTTTCAACAACGACCGTCGGGCAGAGCATGGCGGTGTTGCCATCCGTGAGCAGGTAGGGGAGGTCGATGTCTGGTATCAGCACTGGACTTCATGAGGTGTCAGCCTTGCTCGGACGCAGGCCAGCGGTCCGGCCGGGGGTGCGGGGCAGGGTCATGACCGCGCTGTTGACGGGACTGATGTGGATGAGCGTCGGATCGTCGGCGGACGCCGCGGACGGATTCGACGCGGATGCCGAGATCCGCCCATTCGCGGTGCGCATGCAGACCGAGCATGGTATGAACCCGGCCGAGGTGGAACGGATTCTCGGCCAGGCGCAGGTGTCGACACGGGTGCTGGATGCCATGAGTCGGCCGGCGGAAGCGCGTCTGACCTGGGCGCAGTATCGAAAGATCTTCATCCAGCCAGCTCGCATCGACGGTGGGGTGAAGTTCTGGAATGAACATGTGGCGCTGTTGGATCGCGCGCAAAAGGACTTTGGCGTTCCGCAGTCGGTTATCGTCGCAATCATCGGCGTGGAGACGCTCTACGGGCGCAGGAAAGGCGACATCAAGGTGCTGGACGCGCTCGCCACGCTGGCCTTCCGGTTTCCACGTCGCGCCGAGTTCTTCGGCAGGGAGCTGGCGCAGTACCTGCTCATGACGCGTGAGGAGCGGCTCGATCCGCTGACCCAGACCGGGTCCTATGCCGGCGCCATGGGCATACCGCAGTTCATCCCGTCGAGCTATCGCCACTACGCGGTGGACTTCGACGACGATGGCGTGCGTGACCTGCTACGCAGCGAGGCGGACGCCATCGGTAGCGTCGCCAGCTACCTCGCCCGGCATGGCTGGGAGAAGGGTGGCGTGGTCACGGTTCCGGCCGAGGTCGACGAGAGTCGGGTGAAGCCGATCGTGGACAAGGGCCTGAAACCGCACACCGCGGTGGCCGAGCTGCGCAAGGCCGGAGTGCGCAGTCGCGTCGGGCTGCCGGCCGATGCCCCGGCTGCGCTCATCGAGCTGGAGGGCGACGCGGGCCGGGAATTCTGGTTGGGGATGAACAACTTCTACGTGATCACCCGTTACAACCGAAGTCCGTTGTACGCGATGGCCGTGCATCAGCTGGCCGAGGCCATTGCCGCGCGGCGTGGTCGCGCCGCCAGTGCCGGTGCGCGTGGCGGGCCTGTGGGTGGGCAGTCCTGAAGGGTGTCCGGTCAGATGCAGGCTATCATCCAGGATGCCAAGAACGTGGGGCGAGCGGCGTGGCGCGGCTACGGCCCGGCTGCGCGTAGCGCGGACCGAGGGCGGTCGACGGTCGGGAGCGGTCGCATGCTGAAATGGCGTCTGGGCGCCGTGCTGGCGCTGGCGGCGCTGCTCGGTGGCTGCTCGATGACCGACGAGGGTGATGGTGGTCCAGTGGCCGCCGCGCCGGATCCCGATTCCATCGCCGACGCGATCCCGCGTGCGGACCCGAAGAGTCGCTATGGCAATCCGCGCGAGTATGTCGTGCTGGGAAAACGTTACCGCACATTGGACAGTCACGAGGGCTACGTGGCGCGTGGCATGGCCTCCTGGTACGGAACCAAGTTTCACGGTCGTCGTACCTCGAGCGGTGAGCCGTATGACATGTATGCGATGACCGCGGCGCACAAGTCCCTGCCGTTGCCCTGTTACGTGCTGGTGACCAACCTCGACAACGGGCGCCGTGCGGTGGTCAGGGTCAATGATCGAGGACCATTCCACGAGGGCAGGATAATCGACCTGTCGTTCCTCGCCGCGGCAAAGCTGGACATGCTCGGCCGTGGCACGGCACGGGTGGAAGTGCGGGCGCTCGATCCGGGGCAGCCGATCGAGCCGCAGCTTAGGGTCGCAGGCCTGGACATCCCCGGTCGGACTGGGAGCGTGGCGGAACGGGAGCCAGCGGCTGCCGGACCAGACGGCGCCGCGCTGCGTCCGCGGTCCGCTGAGACGGGCCGCTCGACCTTGCAGGCCGCGGCGGTCCGCCCTCCCGCGACTTCGGGACTCGTGCCGGATCGGCCCGTGGCGGTCGCGCAGACGATTCGTGTGGCGGCGGGCGGTTCGGACATTGCCGTACCACAGCGCTCGACGCAGGCAGTCGGTGGGGCTTCCAGCGGTGTTCCCATGGATGCTCACATGGATCCTCCCGGCAATGCCCAAAGCGTCCTTGCCCCCCGCACGGCACAGCGCCATGCAGATTTCACAGCAAGCCGGTCCGTGCCTGGCCGGAGCACGACTGGGGCCGGAATGGGCTTCGTCTCCGCGCCGGGTAGCACACCGGGGGGCTCGGTGGGCGGGCCAGCCGGAGTGTACGTGCAGGCAGGCGCATTCTCGACGCGCCACAGCGCCGAGCGCCTGCGCGCCAGCCTCGCGGCGGATCTGGACCACCCGGTCGGCGTCTCCGAGGTCCGGTCACAGGGGCGTGTGCTGTACCGCGTCCGCCTCGGGCCGCTGGCCAGTCCGGACGCCGCCCGGGGCTGGATCGACGTGGTCCGCGCGCATGGCATCGACGACCCACGGATTGTCGTTGACTGAGTCGCGACACAGCGCGGGACGATTCCGGCTGGTTACGGACTCGATAGGCTGGCACGCGATGCGGTCGATTTCTGCTTCAATACGCGTATCCATCCAATCCGATCTCTACAGTTCCAACTCAATGAAGCGAGTCAATACCTTCCTGTCGATCACGGCCTTGTTGCTGGGTTGCTTGCTCGGCGCGCTACCATCGTTCGCCGCCGAACCTCCGCGGGCGCCCAGCCTGGAAGCAACCTCCTGGCGCCTCGAGGACTTTCACACCGGTCAGGTGCTGGCGGAGTCGAACTCCGACGTCCAGGTCGAACCGGCCAGCATGACCAAGCTGATGACCACCTATGTGGTGTTCTCGGAGATCCGTGCCGGCCGGGTGAGGCTCGATGACAAGGTGCGTGTGAGTGAGAATGCCTGGCGAATGCCGGGATCGAGGATGTTCATCGAGGTCGACAGCGAGGTGACGGTGGACCAGCTCCTGCACGGCGTGATCGTGCAGTCGGGCAACGACGC
>JAGRHX010001330.1 GCA_020444775.1 Gammaproteobacteria bacterium | reverse complement strand
CAGTTGCAGATCGGCGCGCTCGATCGGACTCGCGGTTGGCGAGGCCTGGCTCAGGGCAACCTGGCCGCGTGCCTGCAGGCCGAGCAGACGCGCGTCCAGACGCTCGACACGCAAGGCCCTGCCGCTGCCCTGAAAGCCGGCGGTGGCATGACCCGGACCGAACTGCGGACTGCGCATGCGCAGCTCGGCGGTGCCGGCCAGAGCATCGGTGACGTTCAGTGCGTGAGCCAGGTCGACCTCGCCCAGACGCGCATCGTTCACCACCAGTTCACGCAGCTGCAGCGTGCCGCTGGCGGAGAAGCCGTCACGGTCGCGCAACGGTGTGAGACGACCGCTGCCACGCACCGAGCCGCGCGCCGCCAGACCGGCGCTGCCGGCCCACGGGCTCAGTGTGTCCAAGCGCAGCGCGTAGTTCAGATCCGGGGTGAGGACCTCGCCGAGCCGCAGGCTGCCGTCCGCTGAGAAGCCGAGGCCACGGGCATCGAGCCGCAGGCTGGCGAGTCGGATGGTGTCCGCCTCACGGCGTCCGTCGAGGCTCAGCCGAAGCTGCGGACCGAGCGCTCGTGCGACCTCGGGGGTCGGGCCGAAGGGCTCGTGCAGGGCGGCGTCCAGCGTGAGCGTGGTCGCGTCGGCCCCGGCCCGCGCCTGCAGATCGATGCTGGCACGGCTCGCGCCGAACCCGGACGCCAGCGGCCGTCCCAGCTCACCGCGCGCCTCGATTCGCGGATCGTCCATCGCCCCCGAGACCCGAACGCGAAGATTGGCGTTCGCAAAGCGCAGCGGCTCGGTGAGTCGTGCCAGACGGGTCGCCGACTGGCCGTCGGACTCGACCTGCAGGTCCAGGTCCAGCGTCCGGGCCGTGCGATCCAGATAGCCGCTGGCGCGGGCCTGCAGACCCGCGCTGTCGATGCGCGCGGTCTCGACGACGACCCGCCCATCGTCGTGCTCTAGCGCGGTGAAGCGCAGCCGGGCCTGCTCGCCAATGGCACCACGCACACCCGCCGCCAACCTCGGACCGGGGCTGAGATCGAGATCGAAGCGGGCCCGGATGCGCTCGGCCCAGGCTGCTTCGAATTGGCCGTGGGCACCGAGCAGGCCTTCTCCGGCGAGGCTCAGATCTCCGCCCCAGGCGCTGGGGGGGCCGTCCGCCTGCAGCTGCAGGTCGACCGGCACGTCGTTCGGCAGCCCGAGCAACGTCGCGACCAGTCCGGCCGGCGCTTCGTTGGCGCCGATCTGCAGCTGCAAAGCGTCGGGCTCGAAGCGCCGCGTGTAACTCAGGTCTATACGTCCGGCGACGGTATCGGTCCGGGTCAGATCGAGCTGTAGCGACTGCTCGTTGCCGTCGTCACGCAAGGCGCCGTTGGCGTCGAAGCCGAGCCGCTGAGGCAGGACCGAGTCGCTGACCTGCATGTCGCGAATGCTCACCCGCTTGATGAGCAGGGCAATGGGGCTGCGCGGCCAGTCGCCGCGGGCCGGAGTGTCGGCGGCCCGGGTGGATTCGCTCGGCGCTGGTTTTGCCACGGGTAGTCGATTCAGCCGACCGCCGACCAGATTCAGATGGTCGATCTGCACCTCGCCGCGCAGCAGCCGTGAAGGACTCCAGCTGAAGTCGAAGCGTGCGGCGGTGAACCAGACGCCCTGGCTGTCGATGATCCGCACCTCTTCGAGCACGGTGCCACCGGACTCGAGCTGCTCGATACGGCCGGCGCGGATCTCGAACTCGCCGGGCACGCTGACCTGCTCGAGCAGGAATTCGACCAGGTCGTTCTTGAAGCCCGAGATCGAGAGTGCCTCGCCACGGGTCGCCGGCCACAGGGCCAGCAGACAGCAGCCGAGCGTCAGCAGCAGGCGCGGCCAGCGCTGCCACCGTCGGGTGTTTCGGTCCGCGTGTCGCTGGGCCCGGCGGAGTCGAGTCGGCGTTGCCGTGGCTGCGCTTGGTGTCATCAGAATGCCTGCCCGATGGATACATAGATCTGGAACGGATCGTCCTCGCGGCGCTTGTTGATGGGCACGCCTACATCGGCCCGGATCGGGCCGACGGCAGTGTAGTAGCGAACCCCGAGGCCGCCGCCGAACTGCACGCCGCTCTCCAGATCCGGCAGCACGAAGTCGCTGACGGTGCCCATCTCGAGGAATGGCACGACGGCGATGCTCGGCGTCAGCTTGAGTCTGAGCTCGGCACCCGCTTCGACCGCGGAGCGACCGCCCTGTGGATCACCATTCGCGTCCAGCGGACCAATGAAGCGTGGCTTGTAGCCACGGACCGAGCCGCCACCGCCGGAGTACAGACGCTGTGGTGGTGGTATGTCGTCGCGTTTCGCCCCGAGCACACTGGCGACCCGACCGCGCGCGGCGAACACGTAACGTGCCTCGCTGTCGAACGGCCAGTAGGCCGACAGATCGGTGTCGACCACCGCGAAGTGCACCGGGCGGCTGTCGTAGCGACCCGTATACGGTGTCAGGTTGGCCTCGACCCGATAGCCCCGGGTCGGATCGAGCAGGCTGTTCGACGCGTCATAGCGCGCGAACATCGGCAGGCCGAACAGGGTCGCGGTCTCGAGCTTGCCCTCGTCCTCGATGCGTGCGTACTGCACGCTGCCACCGGCGCCGACCTGCAGGCGATCGCTGAGGCTGCGCTCCAGACCCACGTGCAGGCGTGCCGCCTGCTCGTCATAGGCATCGTCCTCCAGCCGGTGCAGGCTGAGCCCCCCGACCAGCGACTGGCGATCACGCAGGAACTGAGGCTTGCGGAAGCTGACGCCGAGCTCCTGCTCGAACAATGCCACGGTGGCGCTTACCCGGCTGGTCTCGTTTGCGCCGAACAGATTGCGGTGCTCGAAGAAGCCGCGGATCGCCGGACCGCTGTCGGTGGAATAACGCACGCCGCCGCCGACGGTACGCATCGGTGCCTCGCGAAGGTCGACGCTGACCGGCAGCGCAATCGGTTCCGAGCTGCCAGCTTCCCGCGCGCCGGCCGCGCTGTCCGTCGCCCCGCTGTATTGCGCATCCCTGGCGGGCGGCTCGACCCGTACCCGTTCGAACAGACCGGTCGAGGACAGACGTCGTTGCAGCCGGTCGAGTCGGCTCTGGGTGAACAGAGGGGCGGTCGCCTCGGACCAGCCCACGTAGCTGCGCACATAGTCCTCGTCGACCGATTCCAAGCCTGTGATCCGGACCTCGCCCAGCGTTGCTCGTGGCCCGGTGAAGAAGCTCGACTCGACGCTCAAGGTATGTGCGTCGGGATCGGCGATGGCGGTGCGCGAGACGTGCTCGGCGTAGGGATGGCCGTGCTCGTGCAGCCAATCGACCACGCGTTGCTCCGCCGCGACGATTTCACGGGCGATGGCTGCGCGGCCGGCAGGCAGATCCACACCGTCGTCATCGGGGCTGGCCTGGGGCAGTGCGGCGTCGGTCGGCGGTGAGTCGGTCGAGCGCAGCACGAATCGGTCAATCTGGAACTGATCGCCGGGTCGCAGATTGATCACGACCTCGTGCACGGCGGGTGGCGACTGCTCGCTGGTCGGCTCACCGCTGGTCGGATTGTCACTGGCGGTTTCGGCGTTGGTGGACTGGGTGTCGCTCGCCACCGGCCGAGCTGCGCCAGGGCTGTCCGGCGGGCGGATCTCGAAGTCGGCCT